>JAFGKR010000136.1 GCA_016928515.1 Bacteroidota bacterium
ATGATACGATACAATCTCGTCCTCCTGATCCTGTCCGCCCTTCTCATCCTCGCCGCCTGCGGACAGCAGGATACACAAGAGCAAACCGGCGATAGCTCGCAGCCTTCCATTCCCGTGATTGCTGAAACCTGGCTCAGCGAACGCAACGAAGCCGACAACGTGGATTCCCCCGCGGTGTGGCACGGCCCGGACGGCGAGCACTGGGTGATCTCCACCTGCAAGGCCACCGACCAGCTGCTCATCAACGACGCGGCGACGGGCGACCTGCTGCGCCGTGTGGGTTCGTCCGGCAGCGGCGCGGGACAGTTCCTCCGTCCCAACGGCATCGCCGTTGTGGACGATCTCGCCATCGTCGTCGAGCGCGACAATCACCGCCTGCAGGTGTTTCGTCTGCCGGACTGGGAGTCCGCCGGCTTCTTCGGCGCGGACGACCTCATCCTTCCATACGGCATCGCCGTCCGTCGCGACGGCGCCGGGTATCTCCTCTATGTCACCGACAACTACGAAACCGCCGACGAACAGGTGCCGCCGGATTCACTGCTCGGCGAACGTGTCAAGGTGTTCGCGATGCAGATGGAGGACGGAAAAGCCATCGGCACGCTGCGCGGCAGGTTCGGAGCTACCGAAGGCGCAGGAGTGCTGTACGTCGTCGAATCCATCGCCATCGACACGGTGTACGGCCGCATCCTCGTCGCTGACGAGGACGCCCGCTCCAACGACATCAAGGTCTACGATCTCGACGGCCGCTTCAACGCGTCCATCGTCGGTGACGGCCTCTTTCAGTACCAGCCGGAGGGCATCGTCCTGTACAGCTGTCGCGACGGCAGCGGGTACTGGATCACCACCGACCAGAGCGAAACCGACAACACCTTCCACATCTTCGACCGGAAAACGCTCGAGCATATCGCCTCGTTCAAGGCGGTGGTCTGTTCCAACACCGACGGCATCGCACTGACGCAGCGCGGATTCGGTCCCTTCCCCGACGGCGCCTTTTTCGCCGTGCACAACGACGGCAACGTCGGCGCGCTCGACTGGAGCATCGTCGCGGATTCGCTGCAGCTCCCATTGCTCTGTACGGAGTAGCTATCGGGTATTCCTAATCCGGGGGGGGGCAGATCTCTCTACTCCGGAGGGGCAGGCATCCGTTCTCCGGGGGGCAGATTGATTCCCTTCCGGATCACCGCGGAATTCAATCTGTCCTCCAACATCACCGCGAATTCAACCTGGGCGGCCGGTTCGCATGTGCATGTCCTCCGAACAACTCCTATATTACCGAGTACCGAATCTCACACACGAACGCTCATCCCCGTGATCGCAGCACTCTCCGCCCTGGATACGATCGTCACCTGGCTCGAGGAATCCGTCGGCATCCCGCCGCATATACAGGAGAACCTGCTCAAATCCCTCGCGATTATTCTCGTCCTGTGGCTGCTGCGCTATCTGCTGTTGAAAGTCATCCGGGGCCGCACCTCCGACCTCCGCACGCGCTACCAGTGGCAGAAAACGACCACCTATGTCAGCGTCGCCTTTGCGATACTGGTCATCGGAAGGATATGGTTCGAGGGCATCCAGTCGCTCGCGACCTTTCTCGGACTGGTTTCCGCCGGACTCGCCATCGCACTGAAAGACGTGATCAGCGACATCGCAGGATGGGGATTCATTCTCTGGCGGCGGCCGTTGGAGGTCGGTGACCGCATCCAGATCGGACAACACGCCGGCGACGTCATCGACATCCGCCTTTTTCAGTTCACCCTGCTGGAAATCGGCAACTGGGTGGATGCAGATCAGAGCACGGGCCGCCTCATCCACATCCCCAACGGTCACGTGTTCACACAGCCGCAGGTGAATTACACCAAGGGATTTCAATTCATCTGGGACGAAATCCCCGTGCTCATCACCTTCGAAAGCGACTGGGAGCGCGCCAAGGAAATCCTCACCAAAATCGTGGAGGATCATACAGAGATGATGAGTGAGCAGGCGCAGGAGGGCATCCGCGAGGCGAGCAAGCTGTTCATGATCTACTACACAACGCTCTCTCCGAAAGTATACACGTCGGTGAAGGACAGCGGCGTTCTGCTCACGTTGCGCTATATCGTCGCGCCGCGCCGCCGCCGTGGACGCCAGGAGGTACTGTGGGAGGAAATCCTCCGCGCCTTCGCGAAAGAACCGAACATCGATCTCGCATACCCCACCACGCGTTTCTATAAACTCGGTGAAGGCGGGGACGATCAGAACAGCCCTGACAGGGGAAATTGACCATTCTCAATTTGCCGTGATGTGCAGAAGGCATCGCTGGACCCTTCCCTTCGAACGCACGACAAGGTTATACACTCCGGGGGTAACACTTCGGGTATCGATAATCATTTCGTTGCCCGCAGGCGAGATGCGCCACGGGAGGGTAACGAGGTTCCGACCCGTGAGATCGGAAACCTGAACTTCGGCGGACGGCGAAGCGATGCCGGGCATCGTGATGCGTACCGGATTCCCGCTGCGGACGGACAGGTTCTTCAGCCGCTGTGTCGTTGCTGCGGGCGGAGGAGGAGTCCGTGTGTCGGACGGGTGCGGCAGTGGCCATCGGAACACACCACAGCCCTGCGTGCAGGCATAGAGGTATTCTCTGTCCAGCGCAAGGTTTGTGACCGAACAGAACGGATTCCCGGGAGCGATCGGGATGGCTTCGAACGTCTCTCCATCGTCGCTGGAACGATAGACGCCCGCACTGTCGTCATGCATATAGAACCAGCCGGCATGGTCCGCGATGACATGCCGCAGGCGGAGGGAATCATCAGGCAGGGTCAGCGGCACCCAGGTCTTTCCGTGATCCGGAGACCGGTAGCCGCCCTGCCTTCCAAGTGCGATGACGGCACCGCGATAGTTGATACTGACCGCGACAACCGAATCCATTGATGAGGAAAGATCCGCCTCACCGAGCATGACGGCCTTGCGGTTGATCACAAAGACGCGGCAATCGCGGTCGGCCGCCACGAATTCGTCATACGCATTTCCCGCGATCAGCACCGCCGGAGACATCGTCAGATTTCGCTTGAGGGTCCCCAGCGTATCCCGCAGTTCAATGCCGTAGTCGGTTGCCAGCACGAGCCTGTCACGCTCCGCGGTCAGGATAAAATCATAACACTCAGCCGGCAACGGCACTATGAAGGGCCCGAAAAACGAGCTTGAATACCAAATCGTCGCCATGTCACCATATTCGGGAGAGAGTCGGTACCATGTCCCTTTTGGTGTTACAACACTATTCATCCCAAACCCAAACGGATGTGAGTAGGAACCATGGAGTTCGCTTGTTTCCCTGGAATACCATTGATAGAATACCGCGGATGACACAATCAGCGCTTCCTCGGTCGGGAGAATTTCGAACGCATCCGCATTCGTCAGCGGACGCACGGCGCGTGTATACGTGTTTTCCGGGACATTGTACCGATAGACCTGTTCACTAAGCGTGCATACGATCAGTTCGTCGCTGTTTCCGCAAATAATGTCTATGAAATCAAAAGACTTTTGACTCGTGGTGAATCCCCAATTTGGCATTTTCCTGCGCTCCCAGTTCAGACCATCATCCGTGCTAATCTCCACATATTGGTCACCACTGTTCGTGAAGTAGAACATTGCAATGCCACCGTCATCAAGCAGACCGATAGTATGATAGCTTGCGACCAAGCCATCTTCACGAATTCTGCTCCATAGATCATTGGTCTGATCGAACAAATAGAGTCCTCCCAGGTCTGTAAGCACGAGTATTCTCGCATCGTCATGAATAACCATGGGAGTAGTAAACCAGCTCACTGTCAGACGAATGGTATCACCGACAAGATCCCATGTGCGGCCTATATCCGAAGAAACCTTCAATCCCCAGTTCGAAATCGCATACAGCAGGCCGCTGCTGCTGAAATTGATGAAGTTTCTTATCGCCATGGCAGGATCCTCCGCGCCGATTGAGCGCCAGGTCCGCCCGTAATCCGCACTGACGAAGCGGAAGTAACCGTCAAAACTCGATGTCACCACGATGCTGTCATTGTAGCTGTCAACCACCATGTAATCGAGATACGGCTTATCTTCCAAAGGCAAGGAGCCTGTCCATTCCCCCGTGCGATGATCGTACCGGTATATGCAGCTGTCGGAAACGATGAAGATGTCACCGCTGCTCGTCAGTTCCATATCGGCCGGGATGTAAATATCATCCGGCACGCGGGTCACGAAACTCCACGACAAATTGTTTGTCGTCGCCGTGTAGATGTCACCGTTCACCGACATGCATATCAGAACCGAGTCACGTCTGTCATACGCGATGGATCGGTTGGAGTACAGGTCGTCGATTTCTTCCCACTGCGCGGTTGCGATCTGTGCGCAAAACACAAGAACAAGAAACGCAATCAGCGCCTGTAACAGTGCTTGTCTGATCTCTTTTGCGTCTGTCATATGATAACCTGCTCAGTCGTTTGTTCGTGTTTGGTATAACAACAAATTTCTGTCTCAACATGGAAATATTGTGCGCGGTTGATCACCGCGCACAATATTTCCTCTTGTACTACTTCTGCAGGACGACTTTGTACGTAGCCACGGAACGACCATTGGTGAGGCGAAGCACATACGCACCAGATGGAAGGTGGTCCGCGTAATACTCATAATGGTGAATGCCCGGGTCCTTCTCGCCGATTCGTATTCTGTCGACAAGCTTCCCGTCCATCACGTACACGAGGAGATGAAGCGCCATCTTCTCATACACCTGGAAGCGTACGGTCGTGCTCGGATTGAACGGATTCGGTGCACACGTCAGGATTCTGAGATCGCTCGGGTTGATCACGTCCTCTGACCGGCTTCGTTTGCCTGTCGGGACCACACCGTACAACGCCATCGTATCACCGCTCAACGTGAGATATTCATTGCGGATCGAGGCATCGGCCGGATAGTCCGTATACAGATCCGTGATCAGGGACAGCGCCGTCGTCGAGTCCCGTTCGACGTACAGTTCGATGTCGTAGCGATACAGTTCAGCGGAAGCCGTGTCGAATGCAAACGTCTCACACCCTTCCCATGCGTACAGGGTATCGTACAGTCTCCAGGCATTGGTCGAATCACCGGAACGGATGTACAATTCCTGAAGAGCGATCAGTGCATGTGCATCGAGATGAGACGGACACTCGGTTCGCGTTTCATCGAACACTTCATTTGCCAGCAGGATGCGAGCACTGTCTATCGTCGTCTGGATTCGGATCATCTTCAGTGCCCACGCTACCACACCCGCATCCGTCTCGTTCAGCGCATCAGACATGTATACCCTGCACGAATCGTATGCTTCCTTCAGGGAATCCACACGTATCAACTGCAGGATATTCCGTGAAGACTCCGACAATGCTCCGGAGGTGTCTACAGACGTCGAGCCGTCCGTGCCCAGCGAACAGCGCACGCTGTCGGGATCAGTGATCGGCTGGGTGAAGGAGGCATAGAACGCCCCCCGCAGCTCCTGCGAGTTGAAGGTGTTCCAGTAATTATGATCGCCTTCCACGCGCAATGCATTTTCCGCATAGAAATTCACCGGCTTCATCTGATCGGTAATCATGCGCGGGTAGTCGAAACTGTTGAAATCATTCTTGAATGCACTGTTTCCAGGCACACCGAATTCTGCAGTGGCTCCGTCGCCTTTAACATATACCTGTGCAAAATTGTAGTAGAAGCAGTTTCTTCCATGCGGGTCGCCCTGCGCAATCCAGTATCCCGGCTTGATTTCCGCGCGGATGACGCCTATGCGGCTCCGTATCCCATGACCGGTGTTTTCGAAAATGTTATTACTGTTGAAATGACAGATTCCACCCCTAAGATTTACGCCGTCCCCCGTGGAATCCTCCGACGAGGTCGGATACCGCCCCCAGCGCCATCCGTTCTTGCTGATGTCGTTTGCCAGAAATGCGGCATCGGAGTACGCCGCGTATACTCCGTTGCCCCCGTTGAAACGTATCGTCGATTCCCGGATCAGGACATTATCTTCCGGTTGCAGAATGCCTGCTTCCCCGGTGATGTAACTTTCGAACATTCCACCAAGGTGAATGCCGTGTACAATGCTGCTGAGAATCGTGCAGGTATCCACCAGCGACTTATGGTATTTGCGATCGCCCCACAACGGTGTCATCAGAATGCCAAAACGACACTGCACTATGGAGTCGCGAATGATCAGGGCCTGCGCGTTGCAGGCGTGAATGCCAATCTTACACGAATCCGCGACTGAATTCCGTACTGTAAACGGTCCATTGGCCCCCTTTATACCTTGATGCGCCTTGACAATCCTCGCATTGCGAATATCGAGTTCACCTCCGGAATAATTCCGAATCCCGTACCACGATTCTCGTTGAATTTGCGCAGTGGAATTTGGCTGGAAGACCACGCCCCAATCGAAGAAGGGGGAAGTAGCTACTTCGTCATTGTCGGAATGAACGTCCAAGGTACCGCTGTTAATGATCCTCCCAGTGGCATCGAAGTACCAGTGGCTGCGAAACCAAGTATCCGCAATCTCGTCGTAATCGTCGGTGATGAGGAGCGATTTCGTGGCAGGAACGCTTACGATCCCCTCCACGCGCACATCAATATCGAAATGGACTTCATTGAGGCCGTCGAACGGAATATCAGAGGAACCCTCATCCGCGTCAATTGTAAATGGAGTGTCTGACAGCACACTGATATAGGCACGGTCACGACTCTCGCCACGCAGCTCCCACAATGTGACCCATTCCTCATCATCCACGGTTTCCCAGGATGCGTCATCCCAGTTGTACACGTTCACATCGATCTGGGGGCCGCTCTCGAAGTCGACATGAAAAATGATCTTGTTTTCCTCATCAGGCGTCAGATCCATCCATTCCCCGTCGAGTGTTGATACGTAAATCGTCTTCGAGGTCTGATTAATGGTGATCGTAAACGCGTACTCGCCCCAACCGAGCAGGCCGGCGCACTTTCCACTCGCACTCACGTAATAGTCATCACCATCGTAGGCACTTTCCCAGACGATGTACTGTCCTTCCGTTGTGAACATGTTCCTCGGTGATCGCGTGAAGATGTCCGAGCCGGGAACGTATTCACTCTTCTGATCGCATTCATCCGAGACGATTCGCGAGTAGACGCCCTGATCGTTGAAGATGGGACCGACGCCCTCGATCTTCACCGTCGGTATGTACTGGCTCAGGGATCCGTCGATTGTTCCGGTGACAAACACGATCTCGCCTTTCGTATCCTTGTAATCGTCGATATCGACCTGCGACACGGCAGGGATCACAAAGAGCATTGTCAGCAGTATGGCCGTTATTGCTACTTTCATGATATGACCTCAAACATGTAAAAGTTTCAACTTCGTGTTCGAACGGACAATCGTTTCCCACTGATCTGTCCGCACGGAACTGTCACGATCAACATGTTTGCAAGTACGTCGGCATTTCTTCAGTTTCTCACTTTTCTCATACGCTATCCACCTCCGCTCATATTCGACAACGGTTCCTGATGAATCTCTGTACACACACAGGTGCGCGCAGACTGAAAGACTGCATGAATGGTCACTTCAAGACGTTGGAGGGAATTTACGTTCTCAGATCGCTTCTGTCGAAAAAGAAATCTTCGACCCCGAGAGCGAGTTCATTCGTCTGTGCCGGATTGGTAACCAAGCGACATGGTCCCTCCAGTAAATGCCGTTCAGAAACGCGGTCGGGCCATCACCGTAAACCTCCATCGCGTCGGACTCTTGAATCGAGCATACCAGATTAATAACGATTTGCCGTCGTAATCAGCGAGAAACGATTATCCGATGTACTTATCCGGTAAGCAAAAATTATGCCATGCAGGTGTGCGGGGGGGGGTAAATCAAATAAAAATAATGTGATAGGAATATTCGACTGTTTCGCCGATCGGGCGAAAAACGTGAAAATAATTCACCTTATCGTGAATAATAATCACACCTATACCGAAATACATCCCGGATATCCAAGGACCGATCCGTCCCCCGAACCCCATATTGTCTACGGCTCAAACTCTTCGATCTCCAGCTTCTTGGGGGCGCGCAGTTCGAAGACCATGCCCTGTCCGGGCTCCAGCTTCAGAATGAACGCATCCTGATCGTTCTTGCCGATCTCCGCCCCGCTGATTTCGTCGGTGAGAATGTCGTAGTCGGAATCCAGCCACACCGAGGCCTCTGCGGCGTTTGCGCAGTCAGTGTTCGCAACCACAGCAAGGGCGCGTTCACCGTCGGGAGAAAGACGCGTGTAGCACAGCACGCGGGGATCGGTGGTTTCGAACACGCGCATGGTTTCGTGTGAGGGATTGACGACGATGTCATGCCACTGGCGCCGGATGGCGGCCACGCGCGCGACCAGACCGCTGATCTCATGCTCGTTGCTCCAGCACAGCGCGGACTCGCTGAACAGCGGCAGCGTGTGCGACGGCAGCTTTTCGATCTCCTCGGTCGTGAAGCCGAGTCCCGTGTTCACCGG
>JAFGKR010000015.1 GCA_016928515.1 Bacteroidota bacterium
GGACGACGGGAATGCATCAAGAAGACTTGACAAGAGTGAACCTACAGGTTAACTTTTGGCGTCTGATGAATACAATCCCGGCACGCAGAGGACCGAAAGCCGAAATCGTCGCCATCGTGGAAATCATCGCCATCGTGGAAATCATCGCCATCGTGGAAATCATCGCCATCGTGAAAAAAACGGAACGTATCCGGTGCAGGAATTCCTCGAAGCGCGGCCCGAGCCGGATCGGAAATAGGTTTTCAGAGATGAGAGAATGACAAAGAAAAAGTGGTTCGCCGAACAGTTCGAGAAGTTCGAGGAAGACGCGGAATACCGAACGGGATTGCTCCGTCTCAAGCTCTATGAGGACATCCTCCGCGTCATGGAGGAGCAGGGCGTGACGCGCGCGGAACTGGCGAAGCGCCTGTCCTGCAGCAAGGCCTATGTGAGCAAGCTCTTCAACGACTCGACCAACATGACACTGCATACCCTCGTGCGCATCGCGCTCGCGCTGGGCTGCGACATGGAGCTTTCGCTGGTCCCGCGATTGCCGGTTCGGCATGTCGATGACAGGAAACGGAATCCAACAACCAGGAATCGGATCAAGATCCGTCATGCCGAAGGAATCACAAATCCTTACTCCTCTGCAGCTCATGAGGCGAAGCCATGAAACCCGGAAGTGTCAAAATCGTCGACCGTGTCTCCGCCATCGAGGCGATCAAGCGACTGAATGAAGAGGATCTGCTCTTTCTCAACCGCCTGATCGTCGAGCGGCTCAAACTCATCTCCCAGGCCCGCGCCACCATGCTGATGACCAGTTTCACCAAGGGCGACCGGGTGGGCTTCCGGCTCCCGGATGGCCGGATGCTGAAAGGCACGGTGCTGCGCCTCAACAAGAAGACCGTAAGCATCGCCACCGACGACGGCCATCAGTGGAACGTCGCACCAGCCCTGCTGCAGCTCATCCAATCAGTGGGGGATGTCCCGGGGTAAACAGACGACTCCAATACATTCTTGACTTTTTTGTCCGCAATCCGTATCGTCAGGGTATTGATGTTTTACATGGCAGGACTGACATGCGGGGTCCGGGTATGAAGATGAAACCGTCGTTCCGCAGTGCGATTGTTCCGCTGCTCATCGTGATGTGAAGCTCACGCGTATGCCTCCATCCACCACCACCTCCATGCAGAATCTCGCGCCGGGTCTCCGGGTGCTGATCCGCGACGCGGAGTGGATCGTCAAACGCGTCGACGCCGCGAGCGATGGGGGACACGCGGTGCACGTGACCGGGGTGTCGGACGTGGTGCGCGACCGCGAGGCGGTGTTCCTCACACGCATCGAGGATGCGATCGAAGTGCTCGATCCCGCGCGCACGGCGCTGCTGCCGGATACGTCGCCCGGCTTCCGCGACGCACGGCTCTATATCGAGGCGCTGCTGCGGCGCACGCCGCCGGCGGACGGCGATCTGTGCATCGGTCACCGGGCGGCGATGGACCTGGTGGACTACCAGCTGCAACCCGCCCTGCAGGCGCTGGATCAACCGCGGCAACGCATCCTGCTGGCCGATGCGGTGGGACTCGGCAAAACCCTCGAAGCAGGCATCCTGCTCAGCGAACTGATCCGCAGGGGACGCGGCAAACGCATCCTCGTCATCACGATGAAAAGCATGCTCACGCAGTTCCAGAAGGAGATGTGGAGCCGCTTCACCATCCCGCTCGTCCGGCTCGACTCCGTGGGCATCCAGCGCATACGCGGCCGCATCCCGGCCAACCACAATCCTTTCTATTATTATGACCGCAGCATCATCTCCATCGACACGCTGAAACAGGACCACGAGTACCGGACCTGGCTCGAGCAGAGCAGGTGGGATGTCATCGTGATCGACGAGGCCCACGCCGTGGCGCATCGCGGCACGCGCAACCTGCGCCACCGCTTGGCGCGGCTGCTGGCAGAGCGATCCGACGCGCTCATCATGCTCACCGCCACGCCGCACGACGGCAAGCCGCGCTCCTTCGCCTCGCTGATGAACATGCTGGATCCCACCGCCATCGCCGATCCGGACAGCTACACGCGCGAGGATATCCGCGGTCTCTTTATCCGCCGGCATAAAAAGGACGTGCGCGCGCAGGTGCTGCAATCCTTCCGTCCCCGCACCGTGCACACCGCCCATGCCACGGCCACTCCCGCCGAGGAAGCCGCTTTCGAGCACCTCGCCTCACTGCAGCTCGGACGCCTTGACCGCGGCAAGGGGGCAGGACAATTGTTCCGCACCACGCTGGAGAAGTCGCTGCTGTCGAGTCCCGTCGCCTGCGCGGAAACGCTCGCGAATCGCATCCGCACGATACAAAAGCGGGATGACGCCGCGGAGTTTGCGGAGGACATGCGGCAGCTCGCGGAATTGCAATCCCTGGTCGACGCCATCGGCAGGGAGGATTTCAGCAAGTACGCGCGCCTGCTCGAATTGCTGCGCGGCGGGGGAGAACATGCGTGGGACGGCGGCGACGCGCACGACCGCCTCGTGATTTTCACCGAACGCATCGCCACGCTGCGCTTCCTCGAGCAGCACCTGCCGAAGGATCTCGGACTCGCAAAGGAGCAGGTGGACATCCTGCACGGCGGCCTCCCTGACGTTGAGCAGAACCGCGTGGTGGAGGATTTCGGGCGCGACAACGCTCCGGTGCGGCTGCTGCTGGCGTCGGACGTGGCGTCGGAAGGCATCAACCTGCATTACCTCTCGCACCGCATGATTCACTTCGACATCCCGTGGTCGCTCATCCGCTTCCAGCAGCGCAACGGACGCGTCGACCGTTACGGACAACAGCGCGATCCGCGCATCCTCTACCTGCTCACCGACAGCACCTCGGAGCGCATCCGCGGCGACCGGCGCATCATGGAACTGCTCATCGAGAAGGATCAGCACGTGCACGAAAACATCGGCGATCCGGTGGAGTTCACCGGACTGGCGGATGTGGAGGACGAGGAGCGTCTCGTGGCCGTGGCCGTGGAAAAGCAGGTGGACGACGGAGAGTTCAGCAGCATGATCGAGGGGGAGGCCGATGTGAGCCTGCTGGAAATCCTGATGGGGGGAAAGCCGTCCGACGACACGCCGCCACCCACGGAGCGTTGCCGGCCCCCCGCGACGCTGTTCCCCGACGACATGGCCTTCCTGCGCGAAGCAGTGCAGGCCGTGCGCAAGCGGCGCGGTAAGGATTTCGCATTCACCTATGACAAGGACGAAGACGTCGCGCGACTGCAGGCGCCGGACGACCTGCTGCAGCGCTACCGCTTCCAGCCCGGGGAAATCCTGCCCGCGACCCGGGAACTCGCGCTGACCACGAACGCCGCGGCCATCCAGGAAGAAGTCGCGCGCTGCCGGCAGGACGAAGAGGCCTGGCCCAAGCTGCAGTATCTCTGGGAACTGCATCCGGTGATGGACTGGCTGGGCGACGGCATCCTCTCCGCCTTCCGGCGCGGCGAGGCGCCCGTGCTGGCGCTGGAGGGGAAGCTGGATGAGGGTGAGAGCATCGTCGTGATCTCCTGCCTCATCCCGAACCGGCGCGGACAAACCGTGCTGCAGCACTGGTGCGGCGTGCGTTTCCGCGGCGGGAAATTCGGCGACATCATGGAATTCGACGACGTGCTTCGGCGCACGGGACTCTCCGGCACAAAGCTGCCGAACACCGGCGCCGCTGTCGACACCGCCGCGCTGGAGAAACTCCTGCCCGAGGCCGTCAAACGCGCGCGGGCGTGGATGCAGGAGAAGCACGACGCATTCGACCTGCGCATGAAAGTGCGGCTCACCGAACAGCTCGAGCGTCTCGGCAAGCTGCGCGAGAAGAAGCAGCGGCAGCTCGAGCAGCGCTACGGCGCGACGGACGAAAAAGTGGAGGCCATGTGGCGGCAGCGCCGCGAAAGCGAGCTCCGCCGTCTCGACCGCATCTTCACCGAGCACGAACAGTGGGTCCGCGACGTCATGACCACCGAGTCCACGCCGTACGTCCGCGTCGCCGCGGTTGTCGCAGGGTTGGACTAGGCATGTGCAGTCCCCGTCACCCGCGCTCGTTCCACCGCTCCGCGGTGGAACGCCGAAGGCGGACGCTCCGCGTCCATTGGTTCCGCATCATGACCGCGGAGCGGTCGGA
>JAFGKR010000137.1 GCA_016928515.1 Bacteroidota bacterium
ACCGTCAGCACGGTATGCGCACGGCGGGTGTAGCGCTGCTCGAGCAGACTCCAGAAATGTTGCATGACCGGACGACCAACAAGGGCTGCGATGGAGCGATACAGTTCGCGCGCATCGTAGATGAACGGGCTCCCGGCATGGCGGGCGGCGGCGGCGGCGATCGGGAGAGAGTACAGATCGGCGGCGAGGTAGAGATCGGCGTGCAGCGCGCGCGCCTCCTCCCTGCCGCTGCGCCAGAACCGCGGGAGCTCGCGGCGCAGCGAGGCGGATGAGGTCAGCGATGTGCTGACGAGCGACACGCGCCCGATTTCCGCGGCAGCCTGCCGGAAGCGGCGCAGGCGGGAATCCCGCGTCACATCCCCCACGAACGTGAAGCAGATGTGCGGCGCGTCGCTCATGGCGGTCAGAGCGTGATGGAGAGAGCGACGGTGTGCGCGTTCCCGAAACTTTCGCTGAACGGCACGAAGGCGTAATCGAAACGCAGCGTACTGTAACGTGCACCGGCACCGAAGGAGACATTCTTGTTGTCATAACCGGACTGATACCCGATGCGCGCGAATACCATATCCACGTAGTCGAACTCCAGCCCGATGTTCGCATGCGTGGTTTCCTCCTCGAGCAGCGTGACGCCGTTGACCTCAATGTTGAGACGGCTCTTGAGGGATGTGACAGGAATGGCGTATCCCGCTCCGTACCGCAGCAACAGTGGCAGCGTCGTTTCGGTGGATGCCAGCTCCGACATGCTCCCGAGATTCGCAAGCGCAAGACCGAAACCAAGGTTCTGCAGCTGACCGTTCGTGAAAGGATGTGCGGCAAGTCCGAAGTCGAAGGCGTAGCCTCCCGCATCGTCCACGTGGATTTTTTCGAAGATGTATTTCGCGTTGAATCCGACGCTCACGGATTCCATGACCTGAAAGGCCGCGCTGATCCCGCCCGCGAAATTCCGTGAATCCGTTGTGGCGATCGGTTCGGGAGTGGGACGATCCCGAACTTCAATTCCCTCCACCGAAGTCAAGCCCATGAACAGACCGAACGTCCATCCACGCAGTGGGATGCTGATGCCGATGTACTCGGTCGTGATATCCTGTATCCACTCATTGTGCATGATCGTGATCGATGCATCCGTATCGTCGGCAAGCAAGGCGGGATTGTAGTACATCGCCGTCCCCATGTCAGCCGCTCCGGCGACACCGACATCGCCCATACCGACCGTGCGTGCACCCACGCCGTTTTTCAGAAAGGACAGTCCGGCCTGACCCGATTGCGCCGGGAGCAGAGCTGGAAGGAGGAAGAATGTGAAAATGGACAATACAGCGAATCGCTTCATGACCGGAACTCCCGTGAATCAGAAATGAAGAGCGAAGGAAAGAACGTGTGTCGGGGACGGCGCCACCGGCTCGAGAATGAAGGCGTAATGGATGACCGGCTGCATCTGTGCGACAGGCTGGCTGACGGAAAACCCGAGCGTCGGACGCGGATCAATACCGGCATCGGAGAGATCGAGACGTTCCACGCCTCCCCGCAGTGTGATATTCTCCGCGATGGGCACCTCGACACCCAGCCGTGCGAGATACACATCGCCGTCGATCTGTTCGACTTCGGCGGAAGCGAGTCCGGCCGCAGCCGGCAGCGTATAGCCGAGGCCCAGTCGGAAGATGCGCGCGAACGGGTCCTCTGTGCTGTTGCCTCGCTCGGCGCCGTAGAGATCGCTGGTATCCCACTGGTACTTGGTGAGCAGCTCCTGTGCGACGAGTGCCAGCCGCAGTGAGGACGAAATCGTGTACAGCGCACCCACATCGATGCCGAAACCGGAAGACGACACTCCTTCATACAGCCCGGAGTAATAGAATTTCGCATTGAAACCGACGGCCAGTCGATCGGAGAAACGCGTTCCGAAGTTGACGGAAAACTGGTTCTCGAACACGCTCAGCATGTCTGTCTTGAATCCGTCGCTGTCGTAGCCCTGGATATCGGCATCCCCTGCGTTGATCCAGGCGACGGAAATGCCTGAGATGGACTGCACACCCGGCTCGTCGGCATAGATGTTTGCCTCGTCGTTATAGATGCGTATGGTCGTCGTATAGCTGATCTGATTGAGCTTGCGGTCAAGGGCGAGGAAGGAATAACTGCCGTGAAATGCGCGGCCTTCCTGAAAAGCGCTGAGCGCCGGATTGTAATAGGTGGATAGCGTCCCCGAGGTCACGGTGGAGAGTGCGTTGCCCATTCCCTGTCCGCGCGCCCCGAAACCCATGCGGGTGAAAGCGCCGGCAGTGCCGTTCTGGGCGTGCAAAGGCATGGCGACGCAACATGCGATGAACAGGAATCCGACAATACGATACATGCGATACTCCGGTCGTTGTGTCATTGCAGCACCACCACCTTGGTCCATTGTGCATCCCCGTCTCCCTCCGTCACTTCGATGTAGTAAACGCCATTCGCCACACGCGCGCCATTGTCGTTCGTGCCGTCCCATACTTCGTCATATTCCATCCCGGCCGTGCGACCCGCATTGCGGATCAGCGTTCGTACCGGCATCATGGCGAAATCGTAGATCCGGATGCTCATCGTTCCCGTTCCCGCCCGATAATGCACACGGCAGACTTCGTCGTCGGGTGCGAACGGATTCGGATAGGCGTACACATCCTCCGCGGTGGAGGGAGTCGTCGATGCGCGGAGTATCGTCCAACGCGATCCGAAGAAAGCTGCCGGACTGTCTTCCGTGTACATCAGACCGTCACTGTTGGCGACCCAGACGCGATCACCGACAGCGGCGGTGGCGTAGCATCGTTCGTCCGCGGCTACCTGGCGGCTCGCGGCATCGACGAAGCGCGAGAAACCGATCCAGCTCCTTCCGCCGTCATCCGAGCGGTACACGCCGGAATTCGTGGCGGCATACACCACCTCGCCCTTGAATCCGAAATTATGTGTGAATTCACCGCGAAGCGCCGTCTGCCAGGTTTCCCCCATGTCCGTGGTGTAGCTGATCGCCCGGTATTCGATGGGATTGAGTGCATTGACGGTGGCTGCCCAGACGTAGCGCACCCCTCCGATCATGTTGTCGCCGACGCTGACGACGAAGTTGCCGGATATCGGCTGGGTCTGGTTGTTGAATGAGAACTTCCGCCATGACACTCCGCCGTCAGTGGAGAGATTGACTCCGCCCGCCGTGCCGACCCAGATACTGTCATCGCTCATGGCGTGCACGGAAAACACACGGTGATTCAAGCTCTCGCGCAGGCCGAGATCCGGACGATTCACCGGCGACAACTCGAAATTCAAGGTGTCGTTCGGAGAGATGCGGTCGAGAAAATCGGGTGGAAGCACCACCGGCTCGAACGTCTGTCCCCCGTCGGTGGATCGCCGCAAACCGCCCGCGAAACTGGCGATGAATACCGCCCTGCCCGTGACCGCGACATCGTAGGTGATATTGTTGATGTCCGTGGTGATCGCAAGCGCCTTGATGGTGTTCGAACCGTAGGGGATGTCGTATGTGGACATGTCTTCTGCCTCTTTCGGCTGCGGGATGATTGTCCATGTCCGACCGTCATCTGTGGAGCGCGCAAGGCCGAGCCCGAGCGGCAACGCTCCCTGGTCGCTGTCTTCCGAACCGGCGAGAGACGCCCAGTAGGTGGAGCCATAGGCTTCGAGCGCTGCGATGCTTTCCCGGTCGAAGGGCGTGGTGTCGCCGAAATGCGTCCAGCTGCGCCCGCCGTCTTCCGTGCGGTCAATACCCTTGCCGCCGGCAACCCAAAGCGTATCGCCACGGACGAGAAAATCCACGGCACTGTTGCTCAACGGACGATCCGCATCACCCGCGGCCAGTTTGTCGAAACGGAATGTAGATGGAAATTTCTGTGCGGCTGCGCACAGCGGCAGAAGCGCCAGGGCACCTGCTGCGACCAGTCCCTTCAAAATATGCGGAAATTGCATCAGCGTACGATCAGGTTGTGGATGACGAGTTTGCTCGTGATATTGGAGTAGTCCACCGCGCGAAACTGGAAGTCGTACTCTCCCTTTTGCGCATCCGGTGGGAGCTGGACGCGAATGGAGTACCAGCCGTCCCCTTGCACTGCATCGCCGCTGCTCGGGAGACCGTCGTCACGCATGATGAAGGGATTGCCGGATGCGGGACTCCCGTCTGGACGATAGCTGTTGAAAAAGACCTGTTTGATATCGGCGGGGCCGCTGGCATCCGTGACGCGGACGGACATATCGAACACGAGTGTCTGCGACTGCAGTTCAAGCGTGTCCGGTGCATTGACTTCCACAATGTCCGGCGGATTGTTGCCGTACGTCACGCGCAGTTTCGCGACCGCCGTTGACACCGCCGCTTCTCCGTCGGCGGACACCTCGATGCGGTAATCCCCAACGTCTCCCCGCTTCAGGTCAAGGTCGAAAGCAAAGTTCTGTCTCCCCGCCGTGACATCGGCCAATGTCCGCTCCGCTACCGCCTGCTGCCGTCCCTCGGGTCGTACCACACAGCGAATCGTTGCCGGTGCGTCTGCCGATACCGGACGCGACACCGTCACTGACACCCGGAGCGGAATGGTTACCGGATCCTGGTCGGATTTGTCCCGGCCGGGAACGACATCGAGGGTATCCGTGTCGACAAGGGAATGGGATAACTCCAAGTCGTGAAATACGATAGGGTTGTCATTGAGAGCAGGATCGACGGTCGAATCGTCTTCACTGCATGCGGGAAGCAGCAGCAGGAGCACCAGGGGGAGGATACCATGTTTCAGGCTCATGGGCGTGTATAGTCCTTCTGTGGATGGCCGTGTAATGAAGCCGGGGCATGTCAAGAAGACTATGCCCCGGCTTCCAATCACACTTTCAAGGAGGCGATATCAAATTACATCGCACTCCGGCGAAAGTCAATCGGAATCCGGGGGCGGGACGGATTTTTCCCCTCATCCCAGATAGATCGGAGCGGGTGAGAGGGAAAGGACAAAAATCACATATGACAACCATCCCAGCAGACGGCGTGTCGGTGTAAGCTCTTCATTCACGGGAACTTCCGGGTGTCGTACCTTCACCACCACACCGATGAGCAGCGCCCAGAACAGCCATCCCGGCCAGAACCAGGCTTCGAAAGATCCGAAAGCTTCCATGAACGCGACACCCGCCGCGCCGAAGCCTGCGAGTTCCATGATCGCCGGAAAGATGCCGATGCCGCCGAGCGATATGAGCACGACGAGCGTGATGCGGCCGACCAGATGCTGTGTCTTTCCGAACATCGCATAGGTGATATGCCCCCCGTCGAGCTGTCCTGCGGGAAGCAGGTTCAACGCGGTGACGAGCAACCCGAACCAGCCGGTAATAAGAAACGGATAGTGATACATCTCCGTCATCGGGGGCACGTATGCACCCGGACGACTGAACACCTGCTCCATGAATCCGTAGAGCAGCGTTCTGCCGAAGGTCAGTGAGTAGCCGGGCTCCGCGCTCGCCGCCATACCTGTGGAAAAATCATAATCCGGGTGGATGGCAAGGAGAAAATCATGTCCGGGCAGCGTCATGAAACCGTATATCAGGACGATGATGCTAGCCACGAAACCGGCCAGCGGTCCGGCGATACCGATATCGAACAATGCCGTTCGATTCGGAATCTGTTGTCTCGTCCGTATCACGGCACCGAGTGTTCCGAAATTGATGAACTGCGGCAACGGGGGCAGCGGGATGAAATACGGCAGCGTCACACGTACACGATGGTGCTTGGCGGCGAAATAATGCCCGAATTCATGGCAACCGAGAATGAAGAGCGCGGCGACGGCATAGGGAATGCCGATGGAGACATACGCTAGATCGATCTGGTTCTGCCACAGCATTCCGGCGATGGCCGTCGTGGCGAAGGTGACGAGAAACAGGGCAACATGCTTGGCGACCTGCAGCGGCTGCAGTTCCGGCGAGAGCGATGAGGTATGCGTTTCCTGCATGGGATCGGATTCCGGATGACATCAGCCGCCGGACCACAGCCCGCGGCGGCGCAGCTCCGCGCGTTTGCGGCGGCGCAGAGTGTTCTGGCTGATCATGAGTGAAAGGACCTCCCGCACGGTGGTAAAATGATAGAACCGGCGGAATGTGATGTTCTGTTCCTGACAATACTGCTCCAGCGCACCGCGGGCGAAAACCATATCCGCATACTGCGCCGCCTCGAAATCCGACGCTCCATCGCCGATGTACACGATGAGATCGTCGTCCTGCGCGCGAAGCGCTACGTGATTGCTCTTGCAGTTTGCGATCGACGGACAGCGTGGATCAAAATGCGGATACTCCATGTCGGGCGATGTCGGGGTCAGGTGCATGCGATTGCTGAGATGCGGCATGGAGAGTCCCGCTTTATTGAGCAAAATATCGATATACTGATCGGCGCCATCGCTGAGTATGAGCAGCGGATAGTTCCGTTCCGCGCACCACTCGGCAAAGCGCGGGAAGGACGGATCGATCTCGTACGGTAAGAGAAAATCCCGGAGATCCGTCTCCCGCAGAACGGGGATGCTGCGACAGAGTGCGTCATATGCTTCCGGCGCGGTCATCGCACCGTCGACCCAGCGGCTGCGGATGTGGTTGAACACCGTCGAACCACAGAAATGCCGGAACAGCTCCCTTCCGACATCCTCCCGCGTCATCGTTCCGTCGAAATCCGTGAAGATGCGAATCGTCGGTTCAGGTATGTGTGAACGGAAACCGGTTTCACGCATCCCGGCTTCCCCCACAAGACCTGACACGGAAGGCCTTCCGTGCCTCGATGAATGGCCGTATGTCGTAATGACACATCATGTTCCCAGCCGCATCCGCCGTGGCGGACGCGGCACCGGCGCGCATGGAACCGGTACTACTTCTTCTCCTTGTCTTCGAGTTGTTTATCCTCGAGACTGATGTCCTCCTGAATGTCTTTCGCCGCCTTGCGGAATTCCTTGATGCCCTTGCCGAGGCCCTGCGCGAGTTCAGGAATTTTTTTCGCCCCGAAAAATATCAGGATCAGAAGAATGATGATGAGAATTTCCCATCCGCCGATATTGCCGAACATAGCTTCCTCCTATGAAAGTACCGGGACGCTGCCCGTGATGGTTTCGACCAGAGATGCAAAGACACCGAGTCCGTCGGCGGAACCGAGCAGGTTCTCGACAGCGCGTTCGGGATGCGGCATCATGCCGAGCACGTTCCCGTGGCGGTTGATGATGCCGGCGATATTGTTCAGGGAACCATTGGGGTTGGCTTCCCGGGTGACCGCTCCGTCCGCGTCGACGTAACGAAATACCACCTGACCGTTTTCCTCCAGTTCCCGAAGCGTCTCGGAATCAGTATAGAAATTTCCTTCCCCATGAGCAACGGGAATATGCAGAACGTCACCCTGCGTGTACCGCCGTGTGAACGCCGTTTCCGCATTCTCCACCCGCAGATGGACGCTTTTGCAGACAAATTTCAGCGAACGGTTTCGCAACAGCGCTCCCGGCAGGAGCCCGGTTTCCGCGAGAATCTGGAATCCGTTGCAGATACCGATGACATGGCCGCCGCGTTCCGCATGTCGTATGACTTCCTTCATGATGGCGGAGAACTGCGAGATGGCACCGCAGCGAAGGTAGTCGCCGTAGGAAAATCCCCCGGGAAGGATGACGACATCCACACCGCGAAGGTCATGCTCCTTGTGCCAGAGGAAGTCCACATTCTCGCCGAGCACATGTTTGACCGCGTGGTAGGCGTCATGGTCACAGTTCGATCCCGGAAAAACGACCACCCCGAATTTCATCCCTGCCATGGCTTACAACTCCTGCAGTTCGATAGTGTAGTCTTCCATGACCGGATTGGCAAGCAGTTTGCGACAGGCGGCGTCGACCATGTCCCCGGCTTCTGAACGGTCGGTCGTGTCCACGGTCAGTTCGATTTCCTTCCCGACGCGGACGCCGGAGAGCTGCCGGAAATCGAGCGACTGCAGGGCATGCTCGATGGCCTTCCCTTCCGGATCCAGAATGGATGGTCGCAGTTTCACGGTGATAATCGCTTTGAACATGAGGGTCCTTTATCGTTGCGATGATGGCGAATCAATGGAGATGGATTTTTCCCCGGCGAGCGCGTCGCTCTCCTGCTTTTCGGCTGTCCCTCCGCGACGGGATGCCGCATGCCGCAGCTTCCGTCCCGTCGCGAAAAGCGGACCGCTGATGTCGACGGCGAGCAGCAGAGGAAAAAGCAGCATACCCCGGCTCGCGATGACGGCGATCACACCGGCAACGAGCAGTGTCATCTGAACGGGTTGACGGCGGAAGCTCGCGATCGAGATTTTCGGAATCACCGGATACCGCACGGTGCTGATCATGAGTCCACCGCAGGCGAGCGTGAGCACGATAAGGCCGTATTGCAGCTGTGGCAGAGCGATGATATCCTCCGGGCGGAAAAACAGCACGAATGACACGAGTGTCAGTGCGGACAGTGGAATCGGCATCCCGGTGAAATGATCCTTCGAAAACCCCACCAGCTGGACGTTGAAGCGCGCCAGGCGCAGGGCTCCGAGAATCAGCGGTACCGCTGCGATCAGAATGCCGAATGTGCCGTAGGTATGAAGGATCAGAGAGTAGAGGAGGAAAGACGGCGCCACTCCGAAGCCCACTACATCGGCGAGTGAATCGAGTTCGACGCCGAATGCGCTCGCGGAATTCGTCAGTCGTGCCATCACGCCGTCGAGCGCATCGCAGGCCGCCGAAAGGATCACATACCATACGGCCTGAACATACAGCTCCTGCACCGCATGGATGATGCTGAGGAAACCGAAGAAGATGTTCAGCACCGTGAACAGATTCGGAACGATGGAACGGCTGAGACGGATTCTCAAGCGTGTTTCCGGGATAGTGTGACACAGAAAGTCAATGCGGCACGACGGCGAGCACGGTTTCGCCCGCTACGACGCGCTGGTCCATGGATACCTGGACTTCCGCGTTCAGCGGCATGAGGACGTCGACGCGGGATCCGAACTTGATCATCCCGAATCGTTCACCGGCCACGGCAGTATCTCCGACCTGGACGGGACAAACGATACGTCGGGCCACGAAACCGGCGATCTGCTTGAAGAGGATTTTGAAATCGCCGGTATTGACGCCGAGATGCGTCCGTTCGTTGAGATCGCTGGCCTTGTCTTCGAAGGCCATGACATAGCGTCCTTCCACATACCGGTAGTGTTCCACGCGGCCCGTCACCGGCCAGCGATTGACATGAACATCGAGCGGCGACATGAAAATGCAGACCTGCATCGCCTTGCCGCCGAGGTATTCCTGTTCCTCCACCTCGCCAATGGCCACGACCTTGCCGTCCGCGGGCGAGATGACACCGCCTGTCACCTCCGGCGTGCTGCGATCCGGATCACGGAAAAAATTCATGGTAAAGAGGAACACTGCGGCGCCAATGACGATCAGCACGATACGAAACGGCACATTGCTCACAAAAAAGCCGACAATTATCACGGCAATCGCGATGATCAGAATGGGAATGGCGGTGTCGAGTCCGTATTTCGTCAGCATAATTGATCTCAGGGATGACAGGGAATGCCGGTGATACTGCAAGTTTGTAAGATATTCAATTCCGGGTATGAATCATAGCCTGAAGCACGGCGCCCCCCAGCCCGCATTGTAATTCCCCTCCCCTGATCGTAACTTGAATATTCGCAGACGAACAAGGAAGCCCCGTGACCGTCAGTCAGTTTCTGTTCCAAAATCGCAGCTACACACCACTCCCCTTTCTTCTCGTCATGCTGATATTTGCTCAGCCGACGCTGACGAGTCTGATCGTGGGATTTTTCTTGGCCGCATCGGGCGAATTCCTGCGCGCCTGGGGCGTGTTTTACGTGGGCAGCGAAACGCGTGTGACGGGATCGGTCGGTGCAAGCAAACTGGTCACATCTGGTCCGTTCGCTTTCGTCCGCAATCCCCTCTACGTCGGAAACATCCTGATCTATCTCGGTATCGGTGTCATGTCGATGGCCCTGTTTCCCTGGCTGCAGCTCGGTGCACTGCTCTGGTTTTTCTTCCAGTACACGATGATCGTGAAAGAGGAGGAACAGTTCCTGCGGGAGAAATTCGGGCAGGAATACGAGGATTACTGCAGCCGCGTCCCACGCTTCCTCTTCCGTCTGACGCCCTATCGTTCCTGGCATCCGGTGGACATCGACTGGAAGGCGGGATGGAATTCCGAGATGCGTACGCTGCAGGCCTTCACCGCGGCGACATTACTCCTGATCATCATCTGGATCGTCCGGCTCTGATCCGGCATCCTCTGTATCCGTTCACATCCCACTGTCATGAATTCTTCCACTCCCGTCATCATGCTCATCGCCGGCGAGGCATCCGGCGACCAGTACGGCGCGCTCCTTATCCGGGCGTTTCGGGAAAAGCATCCGGGGGCGCAATTCTTCGGCATCGGCGGCGACCTGATGCAGGAGGAGGGAATGGAACTGCTTTCTCATATCCGCGATACAGCGATCATGGGATTCGTCGAGGTGGTGAAACACTATCCGTTCCTGAAGGAACTGTTCCGCAGCTGTCAGGATGCCTACCGCGACCGCCACGCCGACGCCGTCGTCCTCATCGACTATCCGGGTTTCAACCTGCGACTGGCCGAGAAGATCAGAGAGCAGGGCGGTCGCGTACTGTACTACATCAGTCCCCAGGTCTGGGCATGGGGCGCCCATCGCCTCCGCAAGATGCGGCGTATCATCGATCACCTCGCGGTTGTCTTTCCCTTCGAAGAGTCCTTTTTCGCCGGACACGGCATCCCTGCAACATTCGTCGGGCATCCCCTGCTGGAGATTCTCGAGCACAGCGATCGTGATGCGTTTCTGGCACAGTGGAATCTTCCCGCGGATCAACCCCTGCTCGCACTTCTTCCCGGCTCGCGCAAGCAGGAAATCGACCGTCTGCTACCGGCCATGCTGGAGGCTGCGGAAATCCTCACTGAACGCCATGATTGCGCCGTGGCCGTGGGTGCCGCGCGTCAACCGGATGCGCTGTACGAACAGTATCTGAAAGACTATCCTTCGGTCACGCTCATCCGCGGTGCAACACATGCGCTCATGCAGCATGCACATTCCGCGGTGGTTGCATCAGGCACGGCGACGGTTGAAACGGCGTATTACGAAACGCCGATGGTGGTCGTGTATCGCGCCTCCCCACTGAACTACGCCATCGGTCGCCGACTGATCCGTGTCGACGATATCGCGATGGTCAATATCCTCGCCGACAAACGCATCGTCCCGGAACTCCTGCAGTCCGACGTCACGCCTGAGTACATCGCCCGCTACATGTCGCATTACTTCTCCGATCCCGCCCAGTACGAACAAACCCGCCGTGAACTCGGACGTGTGAAGGAGAAAATGGGGACGGTCGGGGCGTCAGCACGGGTGGCAGAGTTGCTTGCGCAGCTCATCGGGTAGTCTCGACGAGCACATCCCCCACCGATAGCGCATACCCCCGCAAGTATTCTTCGACCTTCATCCCCTTCCTCCCTTCCGGTTTGAGTTCGAGTATGGCGATGCTGCCGCGGCCGCACTGGATGCGGATGCCATCACTCGTGTCGAGCACCGAGCCGGGCGTTCCGGCGGAATCCTCTTCGAGCAGACGTGAACGAAGGAGCTGCAGCTGTCTGCCGGCATGCAACGTCCATGCGGCGGGATGCGGACTGAGTCCGCGGATGTGGTTGTGCACGTCGCGTGCAGATTTTTCCCAGGGAATCGCACAGGTCTCACGGAAAATCTTCGGTGCGGGAGTGGCGGCGCTGTCGTCCTGCGGCCGCGGCACGGCCCTGCCTCCCTCAATCAGCTCCACCGTGCGGCGTACGACATCCGCACCGAGATCGGCAAGAACATCGTGCAGCTCTCCGGCCGTCATATCCTCGTGCACCCGCACGGCTTCCTGCAGGATCATGCCGCCGGTGTCCACCTTCCTTCGGAGAAAAAATGTCGTAACGCCGCTTTCCGTCTCCCCCTTCATGAGGGCCCAGTTGATCGGTGCCGCGCCACGGTACTTCGGAAGCAGGGAAGCGTGCAGATTGAAACTCCCTTTCGGGGGGATGGTGAACACATCCTCGGGAAGAATGCGGAACGCAACGATGACGAAGCAGTCCGCCGCAAACGCGCGAAGCTGCTCCACGAATGCGGGATCCGTCAGTGACTCCGGCTGCGTCACCGGGATGCCGTGCGTGAGAGCGTACTGCTTGACCGGTGAAGGGGATACACGCTGTCCCCTGCCCCGTTTCCGGTCGGGAGCGGTGACCACAGCCGCGATATCGTGTCCGGAGTGGTGAAGCAGGCGGAGAGACGGCACCGCGAAATCAGGTGTTCCCATGAAAACAAGTCGCATACGGAACTCCGATGTTCTCTGGAACGGATTGGGTATTGTGATGCGCGGAACGGTGATGCGCGGGACGGTAATGCGTCAGTCCACCAGCACCGGATCTACGGCCATTGCATAGTCGACGTCGGCTTCACCGTGCTTGATCTTCTTCAGGACGGGAATGACGAGACGCTTGCGGAATCCTCTCAGATAATCGGTGAAAAAGATCCCCTGCAGGTGGTCGTATTCGTGCTGGATGACACGGGCGAGAAACGCGTCCGCTTCCAGCTCCTGCGCTTCGAAGTTGGCGTCGCGATAGCGGATGTGCAGCATTTCGGGACGCAGGATCTCCTCACGCACGTTCGGGACACTGAGGCAGCCTTCCTCAATGGGGATGTCGTCGCCCCACATGTCCGTGATTTCGGGATTGATCATCACGAGCGGTTTCGAATCCTCATAGCCCTCCATCGGACTGAGATCCACAACGAAGAGGGACTGTCCTGCGCCGACCTGGTTCGCGGCGAGGCCGATGCCTTTGGCGGCATGCATGGTGGTGAACATGTCCACGATCAGTTGCGTCAGTTCGCCGGAGGGAGCGCCGATGTCTTTTGTTTCCTCGCGCAGCACCTGCGCGTCGTACGGGTAAATGGGAAGAGTGGGCATGGGACGTTTGTCATCGTTCGGGGAATGGGAGATTTTGTCGCGGGAATGAAATCCCGTACCTTTTCGATCCGTAATTTAACAAAAAATCGCTTCGAATCGTTTACACAGCACGGAGAGGCACGATGGAACTCGGACTGAAAAACAAACGCGCCTTTGTCGCCGGATCGAGCGACGGAATCGGAAAAGCGATCGCCACGGGACTCGCGGAGGAAGGATGCTCCGTCATGCTCTGCGCGCGCAGTGAAGACAGGCTCACCGCACTGGCGCAAGAGCTGCGCAGGGCGCACGACGTACGAGTGGAATACGTCTGCGCGGATCTCGATCGCATCGAGGAAATTGCAGGCGCAGTCATGCGGATGCGGGACCTATTCGGCGGATGCGATATCCTGGTCACGAACAACGGCGGCCCGAACCCGGGGGAGTTCCTCTCGATGAGCGAGGATGACTGGCTGGCCGGGTGGAATCGTACGCTGATGAGCAGCGTGCGGTTGATCCGCGGATTTCTCGACGAAATGATCGATCAGGGATGGGGACGCATCGTCAACGTCACATCCATCTCCGTCAAACAGCCCGTGCAGCGCCTTCTGCTTTCGAACACCTACCGCGCAGGCGTGACTGGCATGGCGAAAACACTTTCCGATGAAGTCAGCAGGCACGGCATCACGGTGAACAACGTCGCACCGGGATACATTCAGACCGGACGGCAGACACAGCTGTTCACCGACCGTGCGGAGAAAGCGGGAGTGAGTATCGAGGATATCCGCGCGCAGGTAACCGCGAACATTCCCATGGGACGCATCGGCACGCCGGAGGAAATCGCGCATCTTGCCGTTTTCCTGGCATCCGAGCGCGCCTCCTACATCACCGGCGCCACGATACAGGCGGACGGCGGCATATTCCGGGGATTACTGTAGGCGATTATCAAAAACCATCAGAGGCCCTTCCCTCTTTGGATTGGGACGGAAGAGAGCGCAACTGTAGGGTTTTGCTGCTTATCCCCCAACGACACGAACGGATAATCCCGCACGGCCCGCCGCCTGCAGCTGCCGGCGGTTCGCCGACACGAACAGATCCGCATCCCACAGCACCGCGCAGGCGATAGGGAGTGCTTCCGCAGTCCGGACATGGCTGTGTTCAAGAATGCGCAGCGTCTCCCGGATCACGTCCCCCGTGAGATTGACGATGTCCGCATCGCGCAAATCGGCATGGATGTGCCTGCGCACAAGTGCGTATTCCCGCTGGTCGATTGTTCCGTTTCTCTTCAACCGATTCAGCGCGGACATGATTTCCGGCAGGCAGAGGATGGATAGTCCGAGGTCATCCGCATCCTCGCAGAACGCGGTGACCATCGCGCTTCCCTCCTCTTCCACGAAGCGTTTGGCATAGGCCGAGGAATCAAGAAATATCCGCATCGCTGTGCTCCTCGAGAATTTCAGCGGACAATGTACCACCCTTGACCACAAGCCGCGGTGGGGCTGATTTCCATGACGGCGTGTTCTGCTCCACCCCTCTCACCGGCGAGACTCTGGCGACCGCCCTGCCGTGACGCAGCAGAAGGAATTCCTCTCCTTCCTCCACTTCCGAGAGCAGCGCCGCGACCCGGCTGCGAAAATCCGTGATGTTGACCTGTTTCATGGCATCCTCCATTCTGTACAGTAACGTACATTTTTCTGTACAGAATGTCAAATTGCGTCCATTTCCGGAAACGCTGCGTTTTTGACAGGAATCCGCCGATCGCCGGATTGTCTTCTCCATCAAAATTCAAAAGAGAGCTTCGGGTTTCACAGTGGCATTTTATGCAAAGATGCAGTAGTTTCTTCTCATCGTGGACGTACGGACCTTTTCGCATCGCCGGCGGCGTTCGCAGCGCATGCCGTGCACAACAATCGAACAATCTGAGGAGGCGTTATGCACAGAATGGTACGCAGTATTCTCGTGCTGTTGCTCGGCTTCTGCCTGGGCACGACATATGCACAGACCCCGGAGTATCTTACGATCCTGCATCTCAACGACACGCATTCCAACCTGGCGCCGGGCGCCCCGCGGGATACGGAAGGCAATGCGACAGTCGGCGGCATTGCGCGCGCAGGCACCATCATCATGACCGAGAAACTGGCCGATCCGAATGCGATCGTCCTGCACGCCGGCGACGCCTTCATCGGCGATCCGGTGTACAACCTCAGCATGGCCACCATGCTGCAGCCGGAACTGCAGATGCTGTACACCCTCGGTGTCGATGCCATGGCCGTCGGGAACCATGAATTCGACCTCGGTCCCGACGCCCTTCTGGGCTGTCTGGCGACCACCTTTGACGAAGGCGGCTTCCCGCTGCTGTCGGCGAATCTCGATTACAGTCAGGATCCGGAACATGGACTCCAGGCGTTCGTGTTGGAGAACACCATTATCGAGAGAGGAAATCTCAAAATCGGCATCTTCGGTCTGACCACGCCGTCCGTGCAACGCGACGGCACGGCGGCTCCCATCATCGTATCGAAGCAGACGGAAACCATCGCCGCGCAGCAGGTTGCCTCCCTGAAAGCGCAGGGCTGCGATGTCATCATCCTCCTCTCCCATCTCGGAAGCTACGAAGATCAGCTGGTCGCCGGGAATGCACCCGGTATCAATCTCATCGTCGGTGGGCATGATCATTTCCGCTTCGAGCAGCCCCTCGAGATCAACGCCGGAAGCGGCCCGACCTATATCGTCCAGTGTGGTGCGTTCTACCGCAGCATGGGAAAGACCGTGCTGAAAATTGAAAACGGCGCGGTGTCGCTCGAGGACTACACACTCATCGAGTTGGACGAGACCGTCGAGGAACTGCCGTCGCTCAAATCCACTTGTGCGGATATCTACGAGCAGCTGGATCTGGCGACCGGTGGCTTGCTGCTGCAGACCATCGCGGTGGCGACGGGTGACATGAGCGAGGAAATCCCCGACTGCAGCGTTGCCGGATATCAGGACACGCATGTCGGCAATCTTTGCGCAGACGCCTACAAGTGGATCACGCAGGCGGATGTCGCCTTCCAGCCGGGCGGATCGACGGCGCAGCCGATATACGGTGGTCCGGTCCTGGTGTTGGACCTCTTCCGCACCATCGGCTACGGCTTCAACGTCGACAACGGTCTGGGCTTCGGCCTGGTGACGGTGGACATGACCGGAGAGGCGATCTGGGCGGGACTGGAAGCGACGCTGATGTTCATCGACGAGAACGACGAAATGCTGATCCATCCGTCGGATGGATTCCAGTACAGCTACAATCCATTGGCCATGGAAGGAAGCCGACTCAAGGGCGTTGCGATCAACGGTGCACCGATCGATCCCCAGGAGACATATACCGTCGCATTCAACCAGCTTCTGCTGGCGTACATCGATTATCTCGGACAGGTTTTCCCCGAAATCGCATTCACGAACCTGCAGGAAGTCGAGAGCCAGATGGGTGAGGGACCGCTCACCGAACTCGAGGCGCTTGTCGCGTATATCACGAACACCTCCAAGCCGCTCGGTCCGGATGAACTCCCCGGCCGCGTGACGTCGATACCGGTGAGCGTCCATCCGCAGGGATCCCTTCCCTCATCACCGATGCTGCAACAGAACTATCCGAATCCTTTCACCTCAGGAACCAGCATTCGCGTGACGCTGCCGTCTATCATGCACGCAACGATCACGGTGCATGATGCGATGGGACGCGAGGTCGCCGTCCTCGCGGACCGCAACTTCGAAGCGGGGACACATTCCCTCCTCTTCCATGCGGACGGACTGCCGTCCGGATTGTATTTCTGCCGTCTGCTTGCGGACGGCCGGCAGAGCACTATTCGGCTGCTGCACGCGCGGTAGGAATAAACCACAATAAGAATGCGACCGCCCGCTCTCTGCAGCGGGCGGTTGAATGATATCCGACACGAACCATCCATGATACCAGTCCGGAGATGGAACCATGCGTCTCATCGGTCTCGTTTTCTCATGCGTCCTGCTGGGCACTGTCCTCACAGGTTGCTCCGTTCACCAGACCAGGATGCAGCTGATCGAGGATCGCATGTCTGTTCCCACCGGAAATGTCACGGAGATCATCCTGCTTTCAGGGGAGAGCAGGACATTTGAGTCTTCCGGTGCCGCCTTCGACCGTGCACGGGACGTGATGGTGGGAACGGATCTGAACGGAATACACATGACGATCCCGGCAGACAGTATATTGTATCTTCGCACAGAATACCCGGACAGCGGACGATCCGTGACGACAACTTTCGCGTGGATCGGAGTGATCCTGGCCGTTTTGGCAGCAATTGCGGCTGGAGGAGCGTGAGGTCATGATACGACGTATTCTTCTCCCACTGCTGTTGTTCTCCGCAGCGCTTCCCTTCCCGCTTCCCGCCCAGAACAGCGGAATTGAAGCCGCGCAAAAGGATAGTGTCACCGCTGCGGGTTCCGCACGATATCTCGAGTTTGACGAACCCACACTTCCTGCCGCGGCACTCCGTGACAGCGGTCCACCGGTGTCCGGACGGCTACAGTCGATCGGGGAAGACCATATTCGCCTCCGGAGACGCGACGGTTCGACCGCCATTCCGATGAGTGATATCACGGAACTGCGTCTTCCGGGCGGCGCGAGATCCGGCCGGGCAATGGTGCACGGACTGGTGCTCGGTGCATGGTTCGGCAACCTCGGATCCTGGTCGGATGAGGCGCATCCCGGTTCGTATTTGCGCATCCATCCAAACAACGGAGCCTGGCTGGCGGGAAGCATCGGCTTCGCCCTTGCGACCGGCTGTGCAGCCTATCTGCTCGGGCTGCTTTCCGACTACACAGAGGAGTGTTTCCGGCTCGGGGAAGACGGCGCTGTCGACCCATCTGAAACGGAACGGCTGTGGGCTCACCTGTGCGGATATCGTCACAGCAGAAGGCTGCATCTCGATGTGCAGCTTGCCGCCGTGTATCCCGTGCAGAGCGGCAGGGCCAAACGCATACTCGAAGACGGGGGAGTGTATCCCGGCGACTACCCGCCCGGGAAGCGAACCGAGACGACGGAAGAAGCCTCCACGGATCTGAATCTTCTCCGCCGGCTGCGGCTGCTGTATTCCTTTTCGTCTCGTCTCCGGGCGGGTATCGCCTATATGGATCTGACGGAACCGACGATGAGGGAATATCTTTCCGTGGATACGGATGGCATGGTCGCGGGGATTTCCGTCGCACCGGAGCCCAGGGGGATCTATCTCACCGCAGCGTATGAGCCACTGTATTCCCGTAAGGGCGGGACGTTTGAATGGCTGGCGGGAATCGGTCTCGGAGCGGGACTGGTCGACGGAAAACTGCAGGGTTTCCGGCGCGGAGGAATTCCTCCTGATGCAGTGAACACTGACGTCTCACGTCCGATCTCCGGCACCCTCCTGAGCGGCATGCTGTTCACGGAACTCAACATGTATCTGTACTCCTCGCTTTCCCTCGGGATCACGGCGGACTTCGTTTTCATGGCGCCACTCGATGTCGCTCCCATTGCCGGCATCAATCCCTCAGGTTCCACGTTCACCTTCAGCAGCAGCAGTCTGGGATTTGTGCTCGGCGTGCATTTATGATGAAGACAGCATAATCATCCGCGCAGGCGGAAATCTCCGAAATTCTTCCCATGCTGCCGTAACGGCCGTAGGTCACCGCAGCATCTCAAGCAGAGCCGAATGCACCCCATCCGCGGTGACGCAGCTGACGACATATACTCCGGCGGTGCCGATCGCCGGAAGGGCGATGTCATGGAGACCTGCACTGAAGTTTGCTCCGGCGACACGTGCGACGACCCGCCCCAGCAGGTCGGAGGGAATGATATCCGCATACATGCGGCGCGGGAAAAAGACGGACACGCTTCCCGTCTCCCTGATCGGATGCGGATGAATGCCACGGATTTCGGCAGTCTGTGGAAAGGCAGTCACCGTGCTGACCATGGTGGAAGCGGAATATTCGGCAATACGTACCGCACCGTTGTTGGTCCCGGAAAGAATGGCTCCGTCCGCAGCGACAGCGACGGTATAGCAGATGTCGGAAGCGAGTTCACTGTTGGCGGTTCGGAAACGGATCCACTCGTCACCCGCATCCAGGACTGCGACACCCAGCGTCGTTGCGACGACGAGTCGTCCCTCCCGGTCGATCGTTCATTCTCATCCGGGAGCAGGCGGCGCAGCACGTTCCGGATACGGGACGGGATGTTTTCCTCCAATGCGTCGCAGTCCTTCCGTGACCGGAGGAGCACGGCACCGGGAATGTCCGTCAGCAACTCATCGCTCCTTCCCGGCGGAAGCCGGACAATCATCAGCTGCTCATACCTGACGGCGATGCGAGCGCCGCAGTTTGCGATCTTCTTTTGAAGGCCGGTATCGATGCGTCGGAACGTCGAGAACAGGACGGCGTGTTCCGCTGCCGTCTGGGCGAGCAGTTCGGGAGTCCCGGGGACTCCCGGGAGCAATCCGAGCTGGTTATGCGCGCAGAAAAGAGAGGTACACAGACGTTTCATCGTATTGACGGATCAAAGGGTTCTGCCGCGGCAGCACGGCTGATCGGACATTGTCGCGTAATATACAAAAGGCAATCGTGTCCCCGGATCGTATCGGTCTTGCAATGATGCTGTTCATTGCGTGGAATATGTCGCCTGCGGGGTGGAGTCCGCCATTGGCGGAGTAGCACGTCGGGCCCGGATGGGTCTTGC
>JAFGKR010000138.1 GCA_016928515.1 Bacteroidota bacterium
CAGGTGCAGCGGGTTGCTGACCGCGTGCATGTCCTTCCCGCCGTGCCGAGCGAGGAACTGCAGCAGTGGACGGCGTCTGCCGATATCGGTCTCTGCATGATAGAGAATCTCGGGTCGTCCTATTTTCTCAGTCTTCCCAATAAACTGTTCGAGTACATCGCGGCCGGTTTACCCGTGGTGGGAAGTGATTTCCCGGAGATCGGTCGCGTGCTGCGTGAGAGCGGTTCCGGTGTCGCGGTCGCGCCGGAAGCAGGATTGGTGGCGGAAGCCGTTCACACACTGATCGATGAACCTGCCGCACTGCAGCGCCTTCACGAAAACAGCCGCGCGGCGGCGGCTGTGTATCACTGGGACAGGGAGAAGCCGGCGTTCCAGGAAATCCTTGCAGAGATTCTCACATCGGTCTGATTCTCCTTTTCCCGCAGTGCCGGAGCGATCCCGAGTACCGGGTGCGGGTCCGGTACGTGCGCCAGGATTCACGGCTGAGGGGATTCCTCCGTCGTTCCGGTTCGCGCTCCCCGGCCCCATGCATCGAGCAGGGTATTGATATCCATTCGTTTTTCCGGAGTGAGTGGCGCAAGATCAAGAGCGGTTCGTGTCAGCGCGGTGTAGGTTGCAAGCACATCCGGGAACGCGTCGCCGAGAGCTGCCAGATGCCTGCCGATTGCCTCGATATCGCCGCGCGCCGCGGGACCACTGAGCGCATGTTCAGGCAGCGTATCCGCGAGACGACGGGTCACGATTTCCATCATCGGGAAGAGCAGCTCTTCCGCATTCGGCGTCCCGCTCGCGGTTCGCAGCAGCCGTGACGCCTCGGCGAGCAGGACAACAGGGAAATTTCCTGCGAACACGCATGCCGCATGATACAATGCCTTGCGACCGGGGGCGATGCGCAACGGTTGCCATCCCAGTTGCTCCGCGAACGCGGAGGCACGCTCCCAGAAAGCGTCTCCGCCTTCGATGCCGCATCCGATGTTCTCCAGCGCTTCCACGGGCAGGTGGGTGGAGGTGAAGGACTGTATCGGATGCATACCGCCCGCAAGATGACCGGCTGCCGTGAGCGGCCGCATGATGTCCGCATCGTGAATACCGGAGACATGGAGAGCAAGGGCCGTTGGTGGCAGCGCGGGTGGCTCGGCCAACTGGGCAACGACTGCGGCAAGCATGTGATCGGGAACGGCAAGAATACAGATGTCCGTATCATGCGGGAGGCCGGGGGGGAGCTCTGCGAGCACGCGTGCATGCGGAAACAGTGATCGAATCGTCCCATGCCGCTCGATATCCGGTTCCACGACCGCGGGAATCCGCATTCCCTTTCTCCCGAGATGCCGCAGGAGATTGAGTCCGACACGTCCTGCTCCGATGACGGCGACGTTCGCTGCGGAAGGCGTGGTCATGCGGCGGCACCAGTGCGAATGAAAGCAGCGGACAGGTATCCGACAACCCGGCTGTGGTCACCGGTAACATCCCCCGAGGTGCATTGATGCAGAACGGTATTGCGATCGGCACCGAGCATGGAGGAGGCAGTCATCACCGCCGCGATCGGTCCTCCGCCGCATGCTTCGCAGCGTTTCGTCGCAAGATCCTCGAGCAGACGGGAGACGTGTCCATCGCGGATATCCGCAGCCGCGACCGCATCGATTTTCACCGCATCCTCGTGAGCGTAAAAATGCGACAGATCGCTGCTCGCGATCAGAACGGCGTCGCGGTCCTTCAGGGCATTCGCCAGCGCCTGACCCAACAGTCGACAGTACTCCGGACGCTGATCTCCCATGACGACAGGCAGAATTTTCGCTTCCGGATTGATGCGCTGCAGGAAGGGAAGCTGCACTTCGATCGCATGTTCGTCCCGATGTCCCAATACAGATGATTTTATGATCCCCTTATCCTCAACAATATATTTGCGCAGTTCCACGTCGACGTTGATCAGTCCGAGCGGTGTGCGATATGCATCCCCTTCGTAGACGGAGATCCCGTTGAAATACTCTCTGTGACTGGGGGATACGATCACAGCCGTGCGAAAGGTGCGCGATCGCAGGGCAGCGAACGCCATCGCCGCCGTCGGACCGGAATAGGCGTAGCCCGCATGGGGAGAGACGACGCCCAGGGGAGTACCGGCGAGTCGAAGATCGCGGACGTCCTCGAGCATCCCGTCGATATTGAGGCTCAGCAGCGTCGGATCGGATGGATAGAACAATCCACTGACTGCAGGGGGACGGATCTGCATGGCTTTCATGTGCCGTGCTCCTCCTTGTCGGTGAGTGGTGTATTCGAAGAGGCTGCATTGTCGGCTTCAACATCAGAGGCCCGAATGATCATTCCTTCAAAACGGAAGATGCGTGTTTCCGGCTTTTTCCATGCGTCGGAATCCACCATGGTTTTGCGGCAGAGCCCTTCGAGAAACTGTGTCTTGTTCCAGTGGTGTTCGACCGCGACCTGCGGCAGGAGCAGACCACGTCTTCCGTGGGATTCGAGCACCAGGCCGTGCTTTCCGATGTCGAAATCAGTGGGATCACGCAGGAGCTCGAGGGGGCCGAGAAGGGTAACGTCGACCGTGCAATCCGGCAGTTCCTCCTTCTCGACGGGAAGGAAGCGGTAATCCTCGGTCACGGCACGCCGTGCTGCTTCACGGAGCGTTTCCTCGAAAGATCCCTGCATTGCAAGAAATCCGATGCATCCGCGGAGAGCGCCATTGACATGCACGGTCACGAACAGTCCGCTGATGGCGATCTCCGGTAGAGGGGATGAGGGAGCGGGCGCACTGCCGGTCACCGCGTCCGCAACCGCCTGCTCCGCGGCATGGAGGATGCGCGTGCGTTCCGCTATGGAAAGAGTCAAAAGCATGGAATCCGGAACGATGAAAAGTCTTTCTGGGTTGATCTGTGTACAGGAGCCGCGATACATTATCCGCATGGCTGCATGATCTCGCTTCATCCCGCCGCCAGACGATACCGTGCTCCGTTTCCGGAATATATGAAACACGAGGTTCTGTGTCACGCAGAATCCGATATTCTTCACGTGCTCGAGGCAGGTTTTCATGAACGCACCACTGCGCAGAATCGCTCACATGCTGATCCCGGCCGCGGCCGCGCTGATCCTCGCAGAGATGTATCTTCCCACCACCGGCTATCCGTTGATGTCCACCGAACGTTGGCAGAAGCTGGAACGGAAATCGGAACTCATGCAGGCGGTCGCCGCCGGCGGCGGCACCGACATGCCGCATCTGGAGTATTACATCATTCCCCGGACACTCAATTCAGAGCGCAGAATCTCCGAAGGACTCCGCAACGGCATGGAGCAGTTGACTGCGCAGAGGGACATTCTGTCCCTTCGGAAACAGAACATCGCGAACACCTGGACACCCGTCGGGCCCACCCGGATCGGCGGACGCGTGCGCGTCGTGAAATACCATCCGTTCAACCCGGATATCGTCTACGCGGGATCCGCTTCGGGAGGCCTTTTCAAATCGACGGACGGCGGAGACAGCTGGAATCCCCTGACGGACTTTCTCCCGACACTCGCGATCGGGCATATGGCGATTGACCGGAACAATCCCGATCACCTGTACATCGGAACAGGGGAGGGGTCATACAATTGGGACAAGGTCTATGGCGACGGGATATACAAGTCCACCGACGGCGGGGCGACCTGGGTGAATATCATGCAAGACGTCATCCGTGACTACGATCTGGCGATCAATCACATCGAGCTGCATCCCGCCAACTCTCAGATCATCTATGCCGCCGCGACATTCGGTGGCGGGAATGGTGGACTCTTACGGACGGATGACGGGGGAGAGAATTGGATGACCGTATTGAACGGTCCCGCCCGTGATGTGGTGCTCGACCCCACCAATCCGGATCGTGTATTCACGGCTTTCGGTGATTATCGCGGCAGCAGTTCGAACGGTATCTATCTCTCCGAGCAGAAGGGGGATCGCTGGACCTTCAACAAGCTTACCGCGAATCTGCCACAACCGGATTCCATCGGTCGTATCGTCATGGACATCAGCCCCAGTCGGCCTGGCACCCTGGTTGCGGTCATGCAGCGCTCAAGCCGCATGCTTGCCGCGGACAATGAGGATTTCCTCGGCGTCTTTCGCTCCACGGATCACGGCACCACCTGGGAACGTCTGCCCTCCTCCGATCAGGAAAACATGAAAACCGTTCTGCGTGGACAGGGAGACTACAATCTGTTCGTGCGTTTTCATCCAACCGATCACAACGTCATCTTCATGGGTGGGATTTATACATGGCGCAGTACCGATTTCGGTGAGAGCTTTTCGCAAATGACCGCACAGACGGGGGTGAACGGTGCCTGGGTCGACATGCATTACGCTGATTTCAGTCCGACGCATCCGAACCAGATGATTGTCTCCGGAGACGGTGGCATGTTTCTGACCGGGAATGCCCTGCAGACCTCGCCCCTGTTCGAAGAAATCAATGATGGCTTGGTCACCATGCAGTTTTACGCAATGGATTTCGACCGGCAGGAACCGACGCGCGTGGCAGGGGGGACACAGGACCGCCGCAACAATCTCGGAGACGTCACGACCGGGGAGTGGAAGCGTCTGGGGTGGAGCGGGGACGGTGGGTATGTCGCATTCGACCATAAGGATCAGGATGTCTTCTACATCACTTCCCAGTACGGCAATCTCGCCAAAACCACGAACGGGGGGGCAACCTTTCGTTCCGCGCGGAACGGGCTGGAGCGGACGGCGTCGAACGGCGGCTATCTGTTCAGCTTCGTGACGCCGTTCATCATGCATCCCACAGACAGTCGCATCCTTTTCGTCGGTGGCAATCGCATGTACCGCACGACGAACAGTGCGGCATCGTGGCAGCCGATTTCCGAGGACCTGACACAGTCCACAAGTTCTCTCTCCCAGTTCCAGGACCTTTCATTCTGCAAGGCGGATCCGAATATCCTCTACGGGGTGACCGGCTTTTCCCGCCGTGCCTATCGCAGCACCAATGCCCTGGCGGATACGGATGACGTGCGTTGGGAGCGCATCGACAACGGGCTTCCGAATCTTTTCCTCAGCGAGGTCGAGGTTCATCCGACAGACGGTGACATCGCATACGTCGGAACGGCAGGATTCAGCCCGGCCTCCGGTGTCTACAAGACGACGGATGGAGGGCAGACATGGCAGCTCATGCGGGGGGAAACCGAACGTTCGAAGCTGCCGGAAATTCCGGTCGGCGCGGTCGCGATCTGGGAGAAGCATCCGGACATCATCTTCGCAGGCACCGATCTGGGGGTGTTCGTGAGCAAGGATGCCGGACGAAACTGGTATCCTTTCGGTGAAGGTCTTCCCAACGTGGTGATCGACGATCTCAAGATCACTCCGGACGATATTCTCTTCGCAGCAACCCATGGACGCGGCATGTGGATGACTTCGGCGACGCTGACCGTGCAGGAAGAGGCCGAGCGGACGCGCCCGTTCATCTTCACGCTGGATCAGAATTTTCCGAATCCGTTCAATCCCTCCACCGTCATTCCGTTTCGTCTCGAGCGCGCGGGGATGGCGACCATGCGAATGTACGACGCACAGGGACGCTTTCTCCGCACGCTTCTGGACGAGTACCGTGATGCAGGCGCGCATACCGTGCACGTCGATGCCACAGGACTGCAAAGCGGAGTCTATCTGTACGAGCTGAGCTCGGGCAATCAGCGCGAGGTACGGAAGATGTCGCTGGTCAAATAGGGTTGTGTCAGTGTCCTGTGCGTGTTCCGATGAATTTCTGATACGTGAGCAGCCCGATGATGCAGATGACACCGATACCGCTGAAGAGCAGCCAGAGTTCGCTGGTCATCGCGTACTGTGAGATATCCGCTTTTGTCAGTCCGATCTGCTCGCCGATGGCCAGAGCTTCATCGATTTTCATCGCCGGCGGCAGGGAGATATCGAGGGTGCGCTCCGCCACGGAGTGACGAATGTACTCGATCATGGGATTGTCGATGAAACGGACATAGAGAAAGGCACCGAGCACGCCGCCGATCAGGGAGCCGAACGCCCCGTACAGGAAGCCGAAGCCCATATAGGTCGCCTTCTTGTCCGGTGGTGCGATCAGTCCGAGGTAGCTGATGAACTTCGGATGCGCCGTCATCTCGCCGATGGAGAAGACGATGATGCCCACCATGAATACCCAGATGTTCGTATCGAAAGCCAGGATTGCCATGCCGATCGTGCCGAGCGCTATGCCGGTGACCATTGTGGGGAGCGCTTTCGTTTTGCTGACGATCTTCGAGATGAAGAGTTGAAGCAGGATGATGGTTCCGGCGTTGATCACCGTGACATGTTCGACGTCGAAATGCCAGTCGATGCCGAAGGTCCCCTGCACCCAGTTGTTCAACGGCGATGCGTCCACAAACGCCTTCACGTACCAGAGTACGCTGTCGAACATCTGGAAGTAGAGAATCCAGAACCATGAGTAGATGAAGATGAAGAGGATGAAGCGCCAGTCGGTGAACACCATGATCAGCTTCTGCACGATGCCCTTCAGTGCGGTCGTGAAGGATTCCTTGTCGGGATGCTTTTCCGTGGGTTCCTTGAAGAGGAAGATGGTCGGGAGAAGCATCGCACCAGTACCGATGGCCGAAGCGATGATCACGTAATGCCAGGCGATGGCCTTGAGCATCGGAACGAGAATGAGGGGAAAGAGAAATGCCCCGAGATTGATGGTCCAGTAGAAGATGCCGAAGCCGAGGGTGCTGGTCCGCTCGTCGGTGACCTTGGCGATGGTGCCGGACACGACGGGTTTGAAGGTCCCTGCCCCCAGGCCCATGATGACGAGGGAGAAAAAGACCGCGGCGTATGTGTCCATCTGACTGGTCAGAAAATACCCACCGCCCAGCAGGGTGAAGGCGACCATGAGGGTTTTCCGGTATCCCATGCGGTCGGCGACGGCACCGGAGAGAATCGGAAGGAAATACAACAGCGGTTGAATAGTGCTTTTGATGACGCCGACGCCTTCCTTGGAGAAGCCGAGCTGGTCGGTCATGTACACCGACAGGATGCTCATCATGCCGTAGTATGAGCCGCGCTCGAAAAACTCGAACAGAATGACCACCCAGTAGGTGCGCGGAAAATCCTTCAGGCGGGTTTTCTGTGGGGTGCTCTCAGCCATAACAACTCGGGGATTGGTGATACTCGGGTGTGGATGGAGACGCCGGATGGGCGTAAAACATTTTCCAAGATAATCAATCTCCCGCCGCGATGCACAGGGACCGCGAGATTTTCCCTCTGTCCGAACTCCTTCAATTCCAACGGCTTTTCCCCGCCGCTTTGTATATCTCTCCGGGGAATAGTACCTTCTGAATTGTGGAATGCAGATATTTCCCATCCGCTTCATTCAATCCACCCAACCGGAAGGACAAAGTTGAAAGACCGCATTCGCATCGCAAGTGGCCAGGGGTTCTGGGGCGATCTTTTCGATGCACCCTACCACCAGGTGACCAAGGGACAGGTGGACTACGTCATGATGGATTTCCTCGCGGAAGTCACGATGTCCATCATGCAGAAGCAGAAATTGCGCAATCCCTCCATGGGGTACGCACGCGACCTGCCGGAGCAGATGAAGCAGCTGCTTCCCCATATCAAGGCGAAGAATATCAGGATCATCACCAACGGCGGGGGAGTGAATCCCGTCGCCTGCAAGGATGCCATTTTCCAGGAAGCGGAAAAACTGGGCATCCGCGGTCTGAAGATCGGCGTCGTCACGGGGGACGACATCATCGACCGGCTCGATGACCTCATTGCGCAGGGGGTGGAACTGCGCAACATGGAGACCGACGCACCGATCACGGATATCCGCGATCAGATCGTGTCCGCCAATGTGTATCTCGGTGCGATGCCGATCGTCAAGGCGCTGCAGAACGGCGCAGATATTGTCATCACCGGACGTACCACGGATACCGGTCTTACCCTCGCGCCGATGATCCATGAATTCGGATGGGCGGAGGATGACTGGGACAAAATGGCCGCAGGTACCGTCGCCGGGCATATCCTCGAATGCGGTGCACAGAGCAGCGGCGGAAACTTCCTCGGTGACTGGAGGAGCGTACCCGACATGGCGCATATCGGTTTCCCCATCGCGGAAGCCTATCCCGACGGCTCGTTCTGCATCACCAAACACGAAGACACTGGTGGGCTTGTCTCCGAGGCGACGGTCAAGGAGCAGCTTCTCTACGAGATCGGGGATCCGCGTGAGTACATTACGCCGGACTGCATTGCGGATTTCACCAGCATTCGCGTTGAGCAGAAGGGTGAGAACCGCGTTCGCGTGTACGGGATCACAGGCCGTCCTGCGACACCCTTTTTCAAGGTCTCCGCATCGTATCAGTACGGGTATTCGGCCATCGGATCTCTGACGTATACCTGGCCCGACGCCTACGAGAAGGCACAGGCAGCAGATCAGATCCTTCGGCAACGGCTCAGGGATCTCGAACTGGAGTTTGAGGAAATCCGCACGGAATACGTCGGTCTGAATTCCTGCTTCGGTCCGCTCGCTCCGATACCGGAGGAGATCAGCGAGGTCGTTCTTCGCATCGGCGTTCGTGGTAAGATTCGCAAGCATGTCGACATCTTCGGCGGTGAAATCGCTCCACTCATACTGACAGGTCCACCCTCGGTGACCGGATTCGCGGGTGGACGGCCGAAGCCGAAGGATGTGATCGCCTACTGGCCGGCATTGATCGAAAAATCCCTGATTCGTCCCCGGGTACTCGTGGAGGAAAATTGACATGGCAAAGCGCAGAATCCGTCTGATTGAAATTGCCCATGCCCGTTCCGGCGACAAGGGGGATGCGGGGAACGTGGGAGTCATCGCTCGCGATGAACGCTTTTATCCCGTTCTCATTGAACAACTTACCGTAGATACGGTAAAGAAACACTTTGAAGGTATTTGTCACGGAACCGTCGAGCGATACGAACTTCCGAACCTTGGCGCACTGAACTTCATCCTGAACAACACACTTGGTGGCGGCGGGACGGTATCCCTCAAGCAAGACGCGCAGGGCAAGACGCTCGGTGCCGCGATGCTCCGCATGGAGATCGAGGTGGATGAATCCCTGCTCGACGGATGAGATCTATGCACACCCGGTAAAGCAACCGGATCGACTGACGCCCACACCGTTTTATCAACTCCTATTCGCTCGGACACGATGGATATATCTCTCCCCGCACTGCAGCGTGCAGCCAATGAAATGCGGACCGACATCATCCGGATGCTGCACGCCGCCGGATCGGGTCATCCCGGTGGTTCGCTTTCCCTCATCGATCTTCTCACCGTCGTCATGTTCCGCCATGTCAAGCGCACCGCGGAAAATGCAGACGATCCTGACCGCAACCGCTTCGTCCTCTCGAAAGGGCATGGTGTTCCCGCGTTGTACGCCGTTCTCGCGCGTGCGGGTGTCATTCCGCATGAGGAGTTGCTGTCCCTCCGGCAGGTGGACAGCCGGTTGCAGGGACATCCCCACAACGGATCGGTACCGGCCGTGGAGGCATCCACCGGATCTCTCGGTCAGGGACTGAGCATCGCACAGGGGATGGCCATGTCTGCCCGGCTGGATGGGAAGGAGTATCGTGTCTACTGCGTGATCGGAGACGGGGAGACACAGGAAGGCCAGATCTGGGAGGCACTGTTATCCGCGGCGAAATTCCGGCTCGACAACCTGATCGTGATTCTCGATTACAACAAGGGCCAGATCGACGGTCCCACAAACGAAATCATGAATCTCGAGCCACTGGCGGACAAAATCCGCAGTTTCAACTGGGAGGTACAGGAGATTGACGGTCATGACATGCAGGCGATCGACGCGGCGCTGGAGCAGGCGCGGCAGCGGGGAGGCAGGCCGCATTTCATCATCGCGCATACCGTGAAGGGAAAGGGCGTCTCCTTCATGGAGCATCCCACGGAATGGCATGGCAAGGCGCCGGACGGCGAGCAGGCCGCGGCAGCCCTCAAAGAACTCGAAGCATTACTCACCTGAGGAACGGCACCGTATCATGGCAAAAGCGACACGCGTATCTTTTGGAGAAGAACTCGCCGAACTGGGCGCCACGCATCCGAACCTGGTGGTTTTCGACGCCGATCTCTCGAAGTCCACCCAGTCTCAGCTGTTTGCTGCGAAATATCCCGAGCGTTTCTTTGAAATGGGTATTCAGGAGCACAATATGATCGGGGCGGCGGCCGGCATGGCGCTCTCCGGGAAGACGCCGTTCATCTGTTCCTTTTCCACTTTCGTCGTCGGGAGGTTCGAAGTCATTCGCATGTCGGTCGGCTACACCAGTGCCCGTGTCACCATCGTGGGAACGCATTGCGGCGTGGCGATCGGGGAGGACGGTTACAGTCAGATGGCACTCGAGGACATCGCGCTCATGCGCACGCTTCCGAACATGGCCATCATCCAGCCCGCCGACGACCGGGAGACGCGGGCGGCCGTGCGCTTTCTCGCGGACTACGATCAGCCCGCCTTTCTCCGTCTGACCCGGCAGGGAGTGGAAGACGTGCACGACGACTCCTATCGCTTCGCATTCGGAAAGGCCGATCTGCTCCGTGAAGGCAATGATGCCGTCATTTTTGCCACGGGTGGTGTCGTCAGGAATTCCCTTACCGCTGCGGAACTGCTCGCGCAGAAGGGATTGAACATCCGCGTGGTGAATATCCACACGATTGCACCGCTCGACATCGATACGGTCGTTCAGGCCGCGAAGGAGACGGGGCGAGTCATCACCGTCGAGGATCACAGCGTGATCGGGGGACTGGGCGGAGCCGTGGCGGAGGTGCTCGGAGAACATCATCCAACACGGATGAAACGTATCGGGATGCACACGTACGGCCGCTCGGGCACACCAGGGGACCTGTACCGGCATTACGGGCTCGATGCCGAGGGGATACGGAAGCAGGTGGAGGAATTCCTGCATAAGGGGTAGGATGATTCTGGTGGTCACAAAGACACCAGGCCGCAAAGACACGAAGAAATTTCAAAATACAAAACGGATCCGCCGAGGGAGCGGATCCGTTTTGTATGAGTGGAGGGAGAGCGCAGACCGCGAACGACCTGCGAGATCAGATGATGCCTGCCACTACTTCACCAGCATCATCTTTTTCACATCGTGGAATTCCTGTCCGTCGGGTCCGACCGCGCGAATGCGATACGTGTAGACACCGGACGTGAGACTGGATTGTGCTCTCTGACTGTTCCACACGACAGCGTGTGTACCAGCAGGGACGATGCGATCGAGGACCACATCCACCTCCTCACCGAACGCATTGTAGATCACAAGCTGGACGACGCATTCCACCGGAATGGTGAAGGACAGCGTTGTGCTCGGATTGAACGGATTCGGGTGATTCTGATGCAGTGCGAAGTCCTCGGGCAGAGGTTGACGCACGACGGCCTTCGGCGGAGGAGCCGTGTGGTAGCCGGCGAAGAAGCGGGCGCCGTCGAAGCCCCTGTTGTAGGCATCCAGCGCCATCGTGATTTCCGTAAGCGTTGCATTGTAGGTATTGCCACCGGCAAGTGCATCGTTCGCGAAATCAAGGAGGTCAGAAAGTCCGCTGCCGTAATTCGTCCGCACTGCGGTGATAACCGCGGGTGGGATGTAGAAGTACTGCGGCAGTCCGGTTTCCACATCGTTGCCGTCGAGGCAGATGTTGTTGACATAGTCGGACGCGTACGTCCACATGTACGGTTCCGTTGAGGTCGGCAGTTCGAGATCCGTCAGAAGATTCGGATCCAGCCGCAGGTTCAGAGCGAAGGTGATCGTCTGACCCAGCAGGATATTGTAGAATTTCCCGTTGTTGGTCTGCGAGAAATTCCCCGGAGTGATGCTGCAGTTCGGATTGAATCCGTAATCATTCGATTGCAGCACTGCTGCTGTTCCGCCCGAAGGCAGCCACTGAATGAGGCAGGAACCCTCACCTGAGCCAACCGTGAAGGAGGCGGTGCTGAGGATACCCACCGTCAGATCCGTCGTCAGAAGCATGTTGTTCAGCAGATTGAGCGTACTGTATCCGTTCGCGCACCACGTTCCGCCGCTGTTGCCGTAGAAGCCTTGCGTGAGCGAGGCGAACTGGCAACGCAGCTCGGTGATGGTCTGTGTGACCACGGTGGACTGGTTTCCGCACGCATCATCCACACGCCATGAACGGATGTGCAGCTTGGTGCCATCCTGTTGCGGGATGATGTCATGATCGATCACCAGAACCAGCGTCGGATTCGGATCGCAGTTGTCATCGTAATCGATGCCGTACTTCGGATCCCAGAACGGGATCGGGTCGGTGGCGCAGGGGACATCGAAGTCTGATGGGAGATTTGCGGTTACCCATTCCGGAGCCTTGGTGTCCACGATAGTGATCAACTGGGTGTAGACGGTGCTCTGGTTGAGGCATTCGTCCTCGGCGATCCAGGTGTTCGTGTAGGTACCTGCCTGGGGACAGTTGCCGACGACAAAGGAACCGGAGGTCTTGGTGTA
>JAFGKR010000016.1 GCA_016928515.1 Bacteroidota bacterium
ACGTTGTACGTTCCCATCGCGAGATAAAAGAGATATGTGACGAGAAAGTACATCAGCACTCCTGTCAGCAACAATCGAGCACGGACACTGCCGCGACGGGCGAACACGAACGCAGTGAGCAGCAGGGGGACGGCGATGATCAGCGTGACAACATCCTGGGCACGTCCCTGCGGTGCGACGTCAGCGGACATGTGCCTGTAGATCCCTTGTCCGTCGATACGCACCGTTAGGCCACGCACGGACTCATGTTCCCACGGGCCGGGTCCCCCGGTGCTGAATATCCCCGCGACTGCTGCAACGGCGGAGAGGACGGCGATGACGGTTACGAGGACAGAGAGTTGCTTGCGGTACTTGAGGGAATCTTGCATGATGCATGACTTCCTGAATGCAACGAACGGCTTTCCTCGTAAACTGTGGAATTTTCACGTGACCTCAAATCCCCGCGAAACGCCTTCATATCGTTTGTGACCTTTCCGATACCCGGTGTGGCGGATGCGGTAGATGCCCGGTGAGGTTTCGAAGGGAATGATCCACCGGATGGTGATCAGTGATGCGGCGATGCCGTGTCGTTCCCACTTGAAAATCGTCTCGGGATCTTCATCACGCGCAATCACCGTCCATGTTCCGCTTTCCGCCCGCTCGATGAAGAGGAAGGAATCCTGCGTCATGAAATCGTTTCTCGGATGCGCGCCCCGGAACACGGCCTCGGCGGTCTCACCGCGGATGTACTGTTTCTTCGGCTCACGGTATACCGATCCCCAGCGTTTGAACAGGGGTTTCGCATCGACGATGACACCGGGTTGCCGCAGGACCTGCACATCGCTGAGATCGGGGGGCTGCAGCGCGCCTGCGACGGGCGCACCGGCATGCATGGCGGCCGCGAGGCGGTTGCATTCCTGCTGCCAGGCGTTGAGGGTGTACGGACCGAAATGTACCGAGGCGCCTTCGTAATGTTGCGCCGCATATTCCTCGCGCGTGGTAATGTAACCGGCGTATGCGTTCGCATAACACGCGACGATCAGATACCTGAGGTCCGGCATCTCGATGCGGACGGCTTCTTTGAGTCGTCGCGCCGCCATGGTTGTACATTCCGACGGCAGGGCGATCATTCCCAATTGTCCGATCCGGAGCAGCTGCGCCGGCAGCACCTGCGGTGTCCAGGGATGCGGTTTGGTCTTGCCCGTCACGAGGAGAATTGCCTTCTCCCGATGACATTCCTGAATCGCGCGGTCGACGATGAAATCCGGGAGATATGTGCCCCCGAACGTCATTCCCTCGGGAATGAAACGGAGACCGCGACCGTCTTCGCTGGATCCGGCCACTTTCGAAATGCCGATCGCTGCGGGACAGGTGCGCACCGGACCGCTGTCCCCGGTTACACCGTCCTGAATCCATCGCGGATCGATGAGGATGTTCGCCATTTCGAGATAGCGATGACGGCAGTCGAGAGGGCCGCGCAGTTCTTCCGTGGCTTCTCCGTATAACCGGCGTGCGGCGACGTATTGTCGTCTCCCTATTTCCTTCATCCGCCAGAAATCATTGATGCCGTCGGGATATCCCCAGATATTCGGCGATACATCTCCGCATTCGCTTTGCGCGAATCCGGCAACGAAGCCGCCTTCCTCGCGATGGTCTGTTCCCATCTCCTTCTCGAAAAGCCAGGCGGCATAGCCTTTGTTATCCGGGCTGATCAGCGTGTTGGTATTCCCGAGATTGGTCGGATGCAGCGGGAGCCAGTTCAATGTCGCGACACCGTTCCCACCCGCATCCTCAAAACGGAGCAGCGTCATGGTTTTGCTGATGTCGCTGCCGTATGTGTCGCGCTCAGTGCGTGGATTCCGTTCGTATGCCTCGGGGGAGCGGTTGAATCCGACATGCTCCACTTCCCCGGTGATGATGCGGATGACACCGGGATCGCGAGCCTCATATTGGCGGTGAGCGCGCTCAATCGACGTGACGATGCCGTCGACGATGATACGGAAATTTCCCTCGTCGTATCCGAGCGTCCCCAGATTGTACAGTGCATAATGCGAGTATCCACCGGGACCCGCGTGCGTGTGGGTTGCGGTCAGACAGACGTTCTCCTCTGTGTACAGGCCTCCATAGCGCTGCCGGAGTGCCTGGAGGACCGCGAGACTCACGCCCTGGAAGATCATGCCGATTTCCGCAGTCACGAACACGATCCGGCACGGACCCTCTCCGATGATGAACGCACGGGAACGCAGGCGCATGTGTATGCCGTTCGTTCGTTGTTTGATCATCGAGTAGCCCATCATGCCGCATTCCGCGGCGGGTCCCGTGATGTCGGCGATGCCGCTTCCGAAACGATATCCTGTCATTGGAATCCCTCCATTCATCGTGTGTCCCGTCTGCTGTGGCGCGGCAGCCTGAGACGGAGACAATACAGTATGATATCCGCACGGCCGTGGGAGTGACCACGGCGGCGTCCGCGTTCGTGCGGTGTGGTGTCAGGTTTGAGCGAGATGTTTCAGGCGAGAGCGTCGATCTCTCCAGGATCGAGTACTCGTCATTGTCGTCGGGAAAAATCGGGTTGCCGATGTGCTCTCCTCCTCATGCAGGAGCAGCAATCCTTTCGCCAAATAGAGGCGGTCAATGCAACGGATCTCACTGTACTGATTGCCCGGATTGGTTGATGGGAGAAAAGTAGTGTCTGAAACGAACAAAGTCAAGACAAGAGAATCCGGAATGAAAATTTTCGACATTCCGGAAGGGAAGAGCATGGCGTCTTCCTTTCGCTGCAAGACATTTCCTTCACTTTTCCTGCTATTGATCACCTTCGGATACAGTCGTCGACCATGCCGGCCCCCGGTTGCGTTGCGGTATCTCCGCTATCGTTGATCGCGGATGGTACAGGGCGGATCGAACGAAATGGAGGTGCAATGTGCCTGGTCACAACGTCCCGATTCCGACGCTCAGGCCGGCGGAGACGTCGCGATGGGACTTCGAAGACAGCGCCTGTGCCTGG
>JAFGKR010000139.1 GCA_016928515.1 Bacteroidota bacterium
GGGTGTTTTCTGCACTGAGCGGGTGTTTTCTGCACTGAGCGGGTGTTTTCTGCACTGAGCGGGTGTTTTCTGCACTGAGCGGGTACTTTCTGCACTGAGCGGGTACTTTCTGCACTGAGCGGGTGTTTTCTACCGGTATTCTCGACCGCGAACGCCGCCGCCTCTACGCCTGGAGCGGTTTCAGCGGGTAGTTCTTTCTCCGCAGAAGCTTCCATTCCCCACGATTATGGTTTGGTCGCCCTGATCGTTACGAATGCGCCATTCCCGTATCCATCAGTTACCACCGACGGTGCGTTGCCGGGAATCAGCGTCTGAACAACGCGCTGTATGAGAAAACCACCGTCAGTGAGATGTTGGAGAACTTCTTCAGAAGAATAGAACGTCGCCGTGCCGTAGAATCGGCTTGCCTGCTTTCGGCGTTCGTAGCTTTTTCCCAATTCGCTCTCCCGATCCACAAAACCGACAATCACTGTTCCTCCAGGCTTCAGCACCCGGGAAATTTCCTTGAACGATTGGACGACATTGTCGACGAAACAGATCGTCGTAACGAGGAGCACACAGTCAAGCACCACATCGGCAACAGGCAGCATTTCCGCAATGCCGGACGCAACATGCACACCTTGCCTCATCGCACGTGCAGCCATGGGTAATGATGGTTCGATTCCAAGCCTGATCCCGAGCGGAACCGCGAATTGACCGGTTCCCACTCCCACCTCCATGGCTTGGAAACACGATGTCGGGAGGAGGCGGCGAACAGCATGCAACTCTGCGAGATACAGGCTCCTGTTGTTCACAAACCAGTTGTCGTATTCTTCACGATATGTGTCAAAAGGTTCGGTGTTGGGCATCACGGTGTTCCGCGACATATGCAGCGAGGAGACACTCGTACGCGAGCGGTGAACTCTATGTGCAACATACATTGGTATGTCCCAATCCACAATAAAAGGCACAGAGACAATTCCGTTCTGGTTTGCTGCTCTGCCCCGAGGATTACACGCATCTCCTTTAAAGCTGCTGATTGTTACGTGATCGAATTTCCTGTACATTCCGTTCTGGGGACGCGGAGGAAGTCGCTTGTATTCACAGAGGTCACAGTATGAGAATTTTCGTCCTGACTGACAACGCCGCAGGTGGAGAGTATACTGCGGAACACGGTTTGTCATATCTCATACAGACGCGCAGCGGACAGATACTCTTTGACACCGGCCACTCCGATGTTTTTCTGAAAAATGCTTCAATCATGGGAGTCGAGATCAATTCGGTCGGGACGGTCGTACTCAGCCATGGACACTGGGACCACGGCAACGGACTTCGTTTTCTTTCGCACAAGCGCCTGATCTGTCATCCGGCAGCCTTCATTCGGCGCTATCGGCGCAACGGGTCGGAGAATATTGGCCTTGTAATTGATGCCGATGAATTGCGTCGCCGCTTTGATGTCGTCACGACCGAGACTCCCTTCCCAGTCAATGAGGAAATGACTTTCCTTGGGGAAATCCCGCGGGAAAATGATTTCGAATCACAGTCAACGGGTTTCGTCGATGGTGATGGGAATGATGATTTCGTTCCGGACGATTCCGCGCTTGCTGTTGTCGAGGACGGAAAACTGATTGTTGTCTCCGGCTGTTCGCATGCCGGGATCTGCAACATCGTCGAGTACGCCCGTCAGGTAACCGGACTGCGGCAGGTTACGGCCGTGTTCGGAGGTTTCCATCTGAATGGTGCGGATCACCAGACGGCGGAGACCATCGCGTATTTCCAAGCGAACGGTATTGCGCAGGTGTACCCTTCCCACTGTACGCAGTTACCGGCACTGGCGGCGTTTCATCTCGCCTTCGGTACGGAACAGGTGAAAACCGGAATGATATTTGAACTCTGAGGACACAGGATCCACAGCTCAGAAAGGGCCAGCGATATCCGCTCTTCACGAACTGACATGAGTGTCCATACGGTACGACGATGTCGCATCCCTCTCCTGGGAGAAAGTGGTCTCCGGAACACCGTGACGTACAGCCAAGCCGCTGTCGACGCGATTGAGAAGAATGAATACCCGACCAACAGCGGTGCGCGGGAAGGAAGTGCTGTCTTGCCGAGGATTCCGCTCGAATCCTGATTCTGCGTGATCCGGAAAGCGGATATTGCCGGCTTGAGCGAAGGGAAATTTCCGGGATATGAGGGACAGCGCTATTGCGGAACACAAGCTCTACAACATCGCTCTGACGTTCTCGAAGTCGGCTTGCAGGCATGGTCAGCGATGCTGCCGCCATTGGGATAATATTCACTCTTATGCCGAAATCTCCGCGATTGTTCGTATCTTTACCCTCGCAGCGTACCCGTGACGTCATCCCCCGCTCCAGCAAAGCAGATTCATCCACGAATATTCACCTGTACAGGAGCCATGCTGATGTCACAACAGATACGTCTCTTTGTCCCCGTTCTCCTGCTCGCATCCTTCATGGTCGCGCATGCACAATGGTCTCCCGATCCTGCGGTAAACAATGCGATCTGCCGCACGGGAGGGAATCAGAATGCTCCGCGCATCATCAGTGACGGCAAGGGTGGGGCTATCATCTGTTGGCATGATGAACGGGATTCGCAGAATTCTTTCGACATCTATGCCCAGCGTATCGACAAGGACGGGATTGTACGATGGACCGTCAACGGTGTCCCCGCAAGCGCTATGTGGAATTCCCAGGCAAAACCGGAAATGGCCTCGGACGGTATGGGGGGAGCGATCATCGTCTGGACGGATACAAGGGACAGTAAAAACGATATCTACGCTCAGCGCATCGATTCAACCGGGACGATTCTCTGGGCTCAGGACGGTATTCCCGTCGCGGCCGATGAAAGCAATCAGTCTGATGCGAAGATCATCAGCGACGGCAAGAATGGCGCCATCGTGACATGGAACGGGAACACCGGCGGTTTCCCGCCGTCGAGCAAAATCTATGCCCAACGCCTTGGTCCGGACGGAACACTGCTTTGGAGCAGCCACGTTCTTGTGTCCGGAAAGCTCCGGTTTTCCAATATCCCCAGCATTGCACCCGACGGGAATGGCGGGGCATACATCTCCTATGCGTTTTTCCCCCGACCTGATTACGACGTGTACGCTCAGCGAATTGACTCAAACGGCACGCTACAGTGGCAGGACAACGGTATAGCGATTGCGACGGGCAGTGCTACACAGGATGGCGCTTTGCTCGCTCCGGACGGTGCCGGGAACGCATTCCTCGGCTATCTCGATTATGGTGGTGGAGCAACGGCGACTCTGCATGTTGTCATCCTGAAACCGAATGGACCTTCGGGATCCATTCGCATGACATCGACCAGCGGCGGACAATCGGGCCATCAGTTATCGAATATTGGAACCGGTTTGCTCGGCTGCAGCTGGGAAGACGGGCGAGTCGGTGGCAAAACCCGGGTGTATGCACAGATCATCGACACGACCGGAGCAAAGTTGTTGGCGGAGAACGGGGTGGAGGTATCCAACCGTTCGGGAAACCAGGTGGCACCATTTGTCACTACCGACGGGAACGGTGGTGCGATCGTTTCCTGGGAGGATAAAACCAGGGGAACTCTCGAAACCGACATCTGCGCCCAGCGGATCTCCGATGCCGGTTCACTGCTCTGGTCGAATGCCGGTGTCGTGATCTCCACAGCGGGCAATATCCGTCAGTTCCCTCAGATGATCAGTGATGGGAAGGGTGGTGCCATCGCTGCCTGGGAGGATTACCGGTCTTCGTTCTCGAACCCGGATATCTATGCCTCCAGGATTCTTGCGGACGGTTCCCTGGCTGCCGGACCCCCATATCTGACATTTTCCTCGAAGACGGTGGCGTTCGGCAATGTGGGTGTCGGAAAATCTTCGACCAGGGATATTACGCTCATCAACGTCGGCGGCCTCCCGGTGACCATCACCTCCGTGACATCGAGCGATCCGCAATTCAGTCTGACACCGGCAAGCAGTACGATCGACCCGGGGAGTAACGTCACGGCCACAGTGGAATTTCAGCCGACCTCCAAGAACACGTTCAGCGCTTCCATCATCGTGCGGAGCAATTCCATTTTCGGTCCGGACACGGTCGCCGTCACAGGCTCCGGAACAGCTTCAGCGGCTATAGAAACCGACCAAACCGCTCTGAATTTCGGGAATGTCAATATCGGAGAGACGAAATCTCTCGTTTTGCACATCTCGAACCCCGGGAACGATGCCCTCACTATCTCGAGCATTGCCTCCTCCAACCCAAGATTCACAGTGGACATCGCCTCACGCGTCGTCGAGCCCGGCGGCTCCTTCGATGACACGGTCCGTTTCACCCCGACGGCGTCAGGACCAGTTTCCGCTGACCTCACGATAACGAGCAACGCACCGAGTTCACCTACGATCGTCTCGCTGTCGGGAACGGGTACAAGTGTGGTCACCATGACGGTCGACCCGGCCGACGTCTCCTTCGGGAATGTCATCGTCGGTGAGACAAAGGATACGACAGTGACCATCACGAACACCGGTAACGACACATTGCGGATCTCCTCGTTCACGTCGAGTGATTCGCGCTTCGCGGTGGTGACGCAGATCAGGACCATTGTGCCGTCCGGTGCGGTGACCTTCAAGCTTCGCTTCGCGCCCGATGTCGTGGGTCCGCTCAGCACCTCCTTCACGATTGCGAGCAACTCGGTCTCATCTCCGGACACGATCATGGCAGTCGGAACCGGTGTGTTCGATCCGGCTATAGCCTTCGCACCGTCTGCGTTGCTATTTGATACCGTCGCCGTCGGCAGCAGCAAGGACCTCGTTCTCACCGTCAACAACACCGGCAGCAAGACGCTGACCATCTTGGGCATCTCCTCGACAAACGCGGACTTCTCCGCTCTTGCACGTCAATTCGATGTGCCGGGTGGCGGCTCGTTCAGCGATACGATCCGTTTTACGCCGAGTGCGGTCGGCAAGCGGAGTGGCATGCTCATGATCACGAGCAATGCGGCGACATCCCCCGATACGGTTCTTGTCGAGGGTATCGGGAAGGATGTCTCTCCTGTACATGAGCTGCGGGCCTTGCCGGGAGCATTCACTCTCTACCAGAGTTATCCGAATCCATTCCACCACTCGACGACCATCCGCTATGATCTGGAGATGTCCGCTCCGGTACGTCTCACCGTCTACAACTCACTTGGGCAGATCACCGCGACTCTCGTCGATGAGACACAGCGTCCCGGCAATTACACTGTGCAGTGGTCGCCCGCGGGCGGCACACCCGGACTCCATTTCTACGTGCTCCGCGTCGGTACGCATGAGACCTTCGGGACGATGGTATTGATGAAGTAATCGCTCAATCGGAGACACAACGGAAGCGCGGGAATAATCCCGTGCTTCCGTTGTCGTATTCTCCGAGGTAAACGCCCGGCCTGCGGGCGAAGTGAGATACTGCTCAACTTTCGTACACCGTTCCAGACGACAGTCCTGGCGAGAAGGGGACGCGGTTCCTGACCGATCGCGGGATGGACGACGTCGCCCATGCCTGTTTCAGCGTCCTTCCGACGTCCGATACCACCTCCACCGTCGTCGAACTGGAGGTATGGAACAGCTATTTGTATGGAGGAGCTCGGGAACAGGCAAAGATATTGGATATTGTCAGCACTGCTGTTCGCGGTTGTCATTTATTCCATGGGCCATGCGCAATCCCTCGAGCACGGGTGGCTGCCGAAATCGATCGGAATGGGTGGCCGGAATGATCGGATTCCATGCTTGATTTTTGCCTTTGTTTTTGATAAGCTGATGCATCACAGCCAACGTGCGCTTTTCGTACACCGCACTCTGCCTCTATAGCGTATTGATACACACCGACACGATAACAGTATTTATCGCAGACGACCATCCGGTATTCCGCAAAGGTTTGCGCGACATCATCGAAGATGAAAGACATCTGGTCTTCCTCGGTGAGGCCGGGAACGGGAGCGAAGCCTTGCAGGCGATCGAAATTCTGCGTCCGCGGGTTGCGGTGCTCGATTTGGATATGCCGGGAATGACAGGACTGGAAATCGCGCAGATACTCTCACAGAAAGCGCTGCCTGTGGCGCTTGTGTTCCTCACGCTCTATGACGACGATGCATTTTTCAATCGCGCAATGGAACTGGGGGTTTCAGGATATCTCTTGAAAGACACTGTCGCTGCCGATATTGTCCGATGTATACTCGCAGTCTCGAAAGGAGACGTATTCATCAGTCCAACATTGTCCGGACGTGCTGTCAGCAGAAATGGACTGTTCAACGCAGCGAACGATGCGACAGTTGGACTCACGCGACTGACTCCGACTGAACGCAGAATTCTCCGTCTCATTGCCGAATACAAGACCAGTGAACAGATAGCCCTCGAGTTGTTCATAAGTGCGAAGACTGTGGAAAACCATCGATCAAACATCTGTCACAAGCTTAACCTCACTGGACGCAACACCTTGCTGCGGTTTGCATCGGAGCATCGAAGCAGACTGTAGTCACTCCTGTCCCCACGTGCCAGCGTCTCGAAGACCCAACGCACGTACATACCACGTCCCATATCCATTCCTGCCACATTTCACGACATCAAGCGGCACGAGCAAGGGGCGATCCTCTTTCCCCTATATGCTGTCGGGGACTCTGCAGTCACGTTCAGGAACGCTGAAGTCATGTTCGGGAACACTGAAGTCACGTTCGGGAACACTGTAGTCAACAGATGCAAAAATGAGGACTACCCCCCAGGGAAATGGGGGTTATCCCCTATTCCGTGACCGTATGCAGTTCGGCATGTTACTGATGAACGATTCACAGACGATGCTGGAAAAAGATCGCGCGTGGTACCCCGTCTCCCATGTTTACTCTCCCTTGACGAAGAACTTCTTTCGCGTTATCGCGGACCACATGGGTGCGAAATCCGAGCCCTCGAACATCGCCACAGCGACCACGTTGGCTTTCCCGGCGCCCGGAGACCTGCGGGCTGTCTCGATCGCCGCGAGGAGCATCGATCTCGCATGGACAAGCAGCTCTTCGTTCGCGATCCGATACGCAATAGAACAGACAACGGGCGCCTCCCCATGGACAGCGTGTGACACTGTGTGGGCGGGAACGGACGGTGTGACTGTCTCAGGCCTCCAGCCTTCGACGGACTATTCGTTTCGCGTTTGCGGCCTCAGGGAGGCGGCTGTCTCACCCTACTCGAATGTGCTCGATGTACGGACAAGAATGTTTCTACCAACACCGACAAATTTCCGAGTTTCGGTACAGTCCACTACTGAAGTGCTCCTGAACTGGTTGGACAACGCCACCGGCGAGACGGGCTATGAGGTCGAGCAGCGGAGTCCACTGCAGCCATGGTTGCTCGTCGAAACGACTGGCCCAGACGCGACATCATATGCGCGCACCAATCTCACGCCTGACTCCACATTCTTTTTCAGGGTGCGGGCTGTCGGTGACAATGCTGCGAGCGACTGGTCCGAGGAATGTTCGGTGAAGATGAGCGCGCCACCTGCGGCACCGCTCGGTCTGGTCGTCTCCGCGTTGGATTACAACTCGGTGCGATTGTCATGGAAACGTGGTTCACCAAATGTTACAACGCATGAGATAGATCGCCGCGAGGGAGGAGGCGTCTGGACAACGGCAATGTCGGTGGCTGGCAGTGATA
>JAFGKR010000140.1 GCA_016928515.1 Bacteroidota bacterium
GATGAACGGGCGAGATGAATCTCGCCCCTACGGATTGCACGGATGAACGGGCGAGATGAATCTCGCCCCTACAGTTCGATGGTGCGTTCTTCGAGACGAATCCCCATCCCTTCCAATTCGCTGAGCACGGGCTCGTAGATTTGGGGAAGAACAGGAATATGCACGCCGGTCAGCGGCAGACGACCCTGCAGGATCATCTTTGTTGCGATGGCCGCCGGCAGGCTCACCGTGCGTGCCATCGAACTGTCACCGTTGGGAATCCCGGTATCCACCATTGTGGATGTGATCTTTTTCCGTTTGCCGTCACTGTACTCGGCAATGAATTCATGGTGCTGGACCAGAAGATCGACCTCACCTTCTTCGTAAACCAGTCGCTCCTCGAGGATGTGTGCGAACATGTCGAAGACGCTTGCTTCTTCCAACGGCAGGCGGGTGTCGTCCATCAGTCCCAGCCACTTCATCTTCTGGATCGTGATCGAATGGCGCGGAATCCCGAGGCTGCGGGCAATGTCTCCGATGAGATCCTCCCCGTTGCTGTCGACCAGTGCGGCGATCACTTGGCGCAGGGATGTTTCGCGGAAATCGAAGGTGCGTTCCTGGTCGAGCAAACCGATCTGCTTGAAATAATTCCACGATTCGCAATGGCCGATATTGCGAAGCGTCCCGCGATACATGCTCCGTGCGTTCTGGATACCGTAGAGATCGACATACGGCAGCGCGTCACGATTCACATATGCTTCGAACGTGCCCGCACCGGGAACGTCGAGCAACCAGTAATGTTCGAAGAGCTGCTCGGAGGGGACATCGACGATCCCGCCGTCCTTGAGGTAGCGCCCCGTATTCTTGGCCGCCAGCATCACGCCGACGGGACTCCACGAAAATTTGTATCCCAACGGATTCGTGTTGTCCTGCAGCGACGGGAGGCCGCCACAGTAGGAATAGAAACTCACGATATCGCCGCCCTCGGCCTTGACCTGATTGATCACCCGCATCGCCGCCATGTGATCGATGCCGGGATCCACACCGATTTCGTTGAGGAACAGCAGCCCTTTCTCCCTGACGGCGGCGTCCAGCGCCTGCATCTCGGGCTTGACATACGATGTCGTGACAAGATTCTTGCCGAGATCCACACACAGGTGCGCGACGGTAAGATGATGAATCCACGGCAGCAGACTGATAACAATGTCCGCGTCAGACATGACGGAACGCAGCGCGTCTTCATCGTTTACGTTCAGAGCGAGCGCTGTTCCGCGGGGATGATGATCGATCAGCGCTTCGGCCTTGCGCACCGTGCGGGTTGCGACGGTGACCTGAAATTCCGGTTCTTCGAGGAGATACCGTACCAAGGGACGGGCGACGAGGCCCGCACCCAGCACGAGGACCTGTTTCATGGGAGACTCCTTGTTTCTCGAATGAGAATGTGCGAATGGGTGGATGCGATTGTATGCGTGATGGATGGGTGAATGCGAAAAACCACAATCCTCCGGTTGGAGATGCCCTGCTGCGGCGCTTGCCGCTACTGCAATATAGAGAGTCCCGTTCGTGAAAAAAAACACGTTCAGGCCGCTACTCCGATTTGCATGCTTCCGAAGCGGGACCATATTTCCGCGGTGGCTTCCACGAGGCGATCGATGTCCTCATGCGTGTGCGTCGCCATGAGGCTGATGCGGAAACGCTGCTCGCGAAGGGGAACGGCGGGATACTCGATGGAATTGACGAACAGTCCGCGCTCATGAAATGCGGTCGCAGCATGGCGAATATTCATGCGTTCAGGGACGCGCAGGGCGAGGATCGCGGAATCTGTCCGAACGGGGATGCCGACGGCGTTCAGACTGTTGACCGCGTAATCAATGTTGGACCACAACCGTTCCCGGCGTTCCGGTTCCGCCGCAACAATATCCAGACCGGCGAGGACGGCGGCGACGACGATCGGTGGGAGTGAAGCGGAGAACATGTATGACCGTGCGAAGACGCGCAGGTAATCGATCAATGCACTGGATGCGGCGAGAAAGCCGCCCGCCATACCGAATGCCTTGCTGAAAGTGCCCATCGTCAGATCGATCTGACCGTGCACACCGCAGGCCTCGGCAGTGCCACTGCCATGTGCACCAAGGACGCCGGTGCCGTGCGCATCATCGAGAAGAAGGATCGCAGCATGTTCACGGCAGAGCGATACGATGCGTGCGAGAGGCGCCGTGTCGCCATCCATGGAATACACTCCTTCGACGGCGACATAGATGTCACCGGGTGCCTCGACATGTCTGCGCAATTGCGCGGCGAGGTCATCCATGTCGTTGTGTCGGAACGGATAACGCTGCGGTCCGGCCAGGCTCATGCCATCGACGAAGGAGGCATGACTGCAGGAGTCGAAGAGGATGACGTCCTGCTTCTGGAATAGTCCGGTCGCGATACCGACGTTGGCTCCGTAGCCGCTGGAAAACAGCAGCGCATCCTCGCTTCCCTTCAGCGCGGCCAGACGCGCTTCGAGTTCTCGATGCAGTGTGGTATACCCGTTGAGCAACGGAGGGCCGCCCAGTCCGGCCCCATGCGAGAGCATCGCCCGGCGTACTGCCTCGAGGACATGCGGGTGGTTTGCCAGACCGAGATAATTGTTGGAACCGAACATCAGCATGCTGCGCGTATGCCCGGTGTTGGGATCGCGGACCAGGACGACACGGTCAGCGGCGGAAAGCACTTCGCGACGCAGCAGGTCGGTTCCGCCACTGCGAAGCTGCTCCATGAATTGTCCGTATGCCAGCATGCGCTCGCGCAGCTTCATGCGTCGCCCCATCAACAGCATGTCGCGGATATTGGCACTCTCGCCCACGGAGGATTCATTGGTGGTTTTCATGACGGAACTCCTTCATCGTGATGTTTGCAGTCGCACAGTGCTCGAAGGGATGTGAGGATCTCGAACGGATCCGTCGTTGTGAAGACAAGATTACGCAGTGCACGGGCATCACAGGGCATCAGCTCGTTGCGATGCCGGATGTACAGTTGCGGCGTGGGTGTCGCGTATCCGATGCGAAGGGGCTGGCGGCCTGCTGCCCGTGCCGCGTGTTCGAAGGCTTTCACCAATCGCACCGGGACGGTGAAGACAAGCGAATAGTCCCCGTGCGGTCCGCAAAGCATGGCCCACTCTGGCAGGGTGAGCAACGTGGCGGCGTGCTGCGCCATGGGATGCAGATACTCGGCAATGTCACGATCCAGGATGAAGCCGCAGCCGTTGATCCGCATCAACTCGTCCAGCGTCGGAAGGAGGCCATCACTGTTGTCCATGCACACGGAGGCGAAGTCCCGCAGTAAAATCCCCTCCTCCAGCGCAGCGACCGGTTCCCATGGGTGGCGGTCGTTCGCATGCACCCGGGAAGACGAGGGAGCATCCGTGCGGTCGAACAGGATGGAAGCGGCGAATGCGCTTCCCGTGCCGGCGGAGCTGGAGATATACAGGATATCACCATCCTGTATTCCGGTCCGTGTGAGGGGACGACCATCCTCGCAGATCCCGAGGGCGGTACCGGTCAGCGACGTCCGATCACCAGCATTGGTGTCCCCACCCGCGATGCCTATACCGCAGGAGCGGGCCGCTTGGGCGATGCCTCGCTGCAGAGCCGTAACCTGGTCCTCGTTCCAGGAACGGTCGAGCGTTTCCGAGAGAAGCAACGCCAGCGGACGCGCTCCGACTGCGGCGAGATCGCTGCAGCTGACGGTCACCGCCATCCAGCCTGCAAGAAAGGGATCGTAGAGACCGGTGGCGATTTCCTCGCTGATGCTGTCTGTCGTGACGGCGAGGATGCTGCCGTCGGGCAGCGTCAGCAATTCGGCGTCACTTTCGCCGAGGCGGTTACGCTGTGCGACCGGACGCGGGAAACCGCGCACGAGACGCCGGATCAGATCGTATTCCGCTGCTGCCGCATTCACGACGCCACCCATATGCAATCGGGATGAAGGCCGAACAATGCATCATCAGTGAGGAGAACCTCGCCGTCATACTCCACCGGGAAAGGCTCCGTACCCCTGATGCGCAGATGACATCCTACCCACATCGATGCCCGACGCAGCGTGGACGAACCGCCATGCAGCAGGGCGATAAGGAGAGCAAGCACCTGCATCCTCCCGCTTTCGCTCAGAAGATGAATGACGAACTGCCCGCCGGCCGGCGAAACCGGGACATCATAGGTCAGACTGCCGGAGACATGCGGGGATATGAGCACGGCGAGGTTGTTCAGACGGCAACGGCGGAAGATGTCCTCTCCGTCGGACAGGTACACCGTCCGTGCTCCGGTGGTCACGATGCCATGGAACGCCGCATACAGAATCGCCAGGGCCGTCGCGTGTCGTTTGAGGAGACGCAGGAAGGCATCGCCGCTATTGAAGAATGCGTTCGCGTCGGCAGTCACCCCTGCACTCGCATTCAGCAGCCAGTAACGGACTCGCGTTGCGCCATCGATGCGACAGGTGAGCATTCCGACATCGCGCCGGGAAGCGTGAGGAAAGTCCAACCGTACCGGTACATTGTCAATCCATTCGTCCGGGCGATGCGGTTTGTGCATGTCGTTGCTCGATCCCAATCCGATCGCTCCGAGATACACGGATGTCCGCAGTTCATGGGGGAGGGTCATTATCATTTGAAGAACGGCATTCACCGTTCCATCTCCTCCCGCGGCGACGATGTGGCGCTCTCCACGGGCCACCTGTTGTCGCAACTGCTCCTCGGCGGAGGGATCCATGGTGACGATGTCCATCGATTCGTCGATGCGTTTTCGGAGAACGGTTTCGATGCGCTTCCATCGATCACCGGCTGTACCGGCGTGGGCTTTGGTGTTGAGAATGACGAGCATGACGACCTCCTTCAGATCTGTGCTGTCAAGGGACGATGTGTAAGCACGATCAGATAGAGCAGGAAAAATGCGATGAGCGGAAGCAACCAGGTCGGTTGCAGTGCAGCGGCGATGCCGGCGAGCAATAGGATATAACCGTGCACCACGAACGTGATGCTGCGATGCGCCATGCGTTCGTCGCGGATACCGTGCAGGCGAAACTGCGCGATCAGACTGCAGATGACAGCCGGGACAAAAAAAGTCACGACTGCCGTGACAGGAAACGGGACGATCCCGACGAGCAGCGCCCCCACAGCGATGACGGCAAGGGTGGCAAACACGTCACTGACGATTGCCGCCGCAATCCAGCCGAAGCGCACCGGGAAGGTATTGTATCCGGTTGCCCGGTCGGCGGAGATATCCTTGAAATATCCCGCAAGTACGAAGTTCGCGTAACCGAAAAACGCGGCAGCCAGAACGAGCAGTCCGGTGCTCCCGGGAGACAGGAGATTGCCGGTCGTGTCGCCCGCAACCATGCCGATGTAGCACAGCAACGCAACGATCCATGCATTATAGAACGGTCCGGTTGCCCAGCGGCGCTTGA
>JAFGKR010000141.1 GCA_016928515.1 Bacteroidota bacterium
AATGACATGGGTGCGAGCGCCTGGTCGAATGAAGCCGATGTGACGACGCTCACTCTGCCATTGCCGGGGAAGCCTTTCGGTTTGGCGGCAACAGCAACCGGGCCACGTTCCATTCACCTCACCTGGATTGCCCCGTCGCCGTCGCTGGCATCCGCATTCGAGATAGAGGAATCACTGACGTCCGATGATGCGGATTTCAGGAAAATATCACCGGATGCGGGGGCTGGCGCGCGTTCGTATGACCGGAGTGGTTTACTTCCATCGACAACGTATTATTACCGCATACGTGCAGCAAACAAGAGTGGCGTTTCCGATTATACCAAAACAGCCAACGCGACGACCGGCGAATCCGTACCGACCCCGCCGGGTCCGCCCGACTCCTTGGTGGCATCGTCACTGTCGGCCTCTTCGATACGCCTGGCTTGGCGGATTGCCGACACGACATTCGTCGAGAGCTATGACCTCGAGCGCTCACTAACCTCTGACCCTGGCGGTTTCACACGTGTTCATGTGTGTCCCGCTGAAATGGGTGGCAGTTTTACGGACACAGGCCTTGCGTCGAACACGATGTACTTTTACCGCGTACGGGCAGTGAACAGGAATGGCAACTCTTCCTGGTCGAACACGGCAGGTGCGAAGACTGCAGACAACACAGTCACACCCGAGCTCCTGGCTGCGATGAGCGGCAAGGAAACCCTGGTTGTGCAGCTGGAGAATCTCATTCCGCAGGGGGGTGCGGACATACAGGACTTGCGGCGCATTTTCGGAGACCATGCTCGCGGCTATGACGAGTCGGAGGCGAGACGTCTCATTGATGATTGGAAGACGGGCAATGTGGCGGATGCCTCCGCAGCGACCGATGCCATGATCAGATATACACTGACCGAGCAGGCGCTGCTCACAACCTTCGGAAACGATGCGGATTACCCCGGTGCCAGAGAGATGGCACGCGAGGTTGTGTACGCTCCGGCTCTCTGCGCAAAGAACCTCGCGGCGCTCGCCTTGCTCTGGAAATCGGAAAGAGCGACTGTCCCGCAGGAGAGATTGCGTCTCTTCGATGCAGTGATGGAAGATCTCCTCTTTGCGGTACTTGACGGTGAGCGAACTCTTGCAAGCCTCATAGGCGATAAGGGTGCTGCCGGTAGCGTTTCTCTTCATGCCGAGGCAGTGCGGCATACCGGAGACGTGATGGATCTGACCTCGGGAGCGCTTGCCTCCGTGCTCGTATACTTCCAACAGAGATATCTGGGCAACACGTATTTCGTCGCGACGCAGCCATTGATTGCTACGTATGCGGAGCGGACACGGAGCGCGAACTTTACCGGGAGCTACGATTCGGCGGTAGTCACATCGGCACGTCATACGGATGCGGTCAAGGGCACGACTGCGGCGCTGAAAGGCGATTACACTGCGTACGCGAACGGCTTGGTTCTGCTTGATGCGGCTTACGCAATATCAACTTCTGGACATGCGGATTTGGGTTCGTTCCTGCGCAAGATGCTGAGCCTTCGCCCGCGGCTCATCGACAATGTGAGCAAGGCCATACGTGATGGGGAAACGCCCCTGCTGAGAGCAGCATATCTTACATCTTCATCTCCTTTGCCCGGTATCGGATCATTGCCTGCGTCGGTACATTCGGCTGCAGAGGCCGCATTCGATCCCGCAACACATGGTGTGATGGGAACGGGATACTTGTTCCCGACTTTGTCGAAATGCGAGCCAGTAGAAGTAAGCAAAGATGAGGCGGTGCTCGAAGCCGACCGTACCCTGCTACTCGAGCTTCGCGGAAGAGTACATGAGAAGGACACAGGGTACATCCACTCCATGTTCTATTTGCTTCGCAGTAGCGGCAGAAGCGCCACCGCAGAGATTCTACGCAGGGCTCGTCCTCTCGAAGGGATATTGCCGGGAAATCTCATCGTGAACGAGACGCTTGTCCGTCGTCTCCAGGACGCGTTGGCGAAAGCCCACCGCGCCCGTGCGCTGCGCTCCGTGCTGTCGGTCGCCTTGGCCGAATACCTGGTCGATCCTCGGGATGACAAGAACGCGCCTCTCGTCGCCGAGATTGACACGATACTCGGTTACTACGAGCAGGCAGCAACAGCACTTGCGGAAATTATTCCGGCTGCAGCAGCATTAGTTACCGAGCCTGTACTCGGTCTCGAGACGGCTTCGCTTCTACCACTCCCCGCGATATCCCCACCTTCCTACAGATTCACTTTCACGGTGCGTAACGCCGGTGGTTCCGAGGCGAGATCGTCGACCGCCCGCATAACAGTTCTTGACGCGAATATCGCTTCCGACTCGCCCCTCCTCTTCACTCTGGGCGACATGCAGAAGGGGTCGGTGCGTGCGGACAGTATCGAGCTTCAGATACCTGAAGGGACCGATGCGATTACTCTTGCAGTCGAGATGACAACAGGGGATGGAAGGTCCTTTATCGACATCATTACGAGGGCAGTCCCGGATGTGACCACGGAAATGAAGCACGACACACCGCTGCCTTGTGCAATTTTCCTCGGGCAGAATTATCCCAACCCGTTCAGATCATCCACGACGACGATACACTACGAGATTCCCAAGTCAGATCATGTGCGCATGGCTGTGTATGATATGCTCGGCCGGAAGGTGGCAACGCTGGTTGATGGCAAGCGGCCTGCTGGCGTATCTTCGGTGGTCTTTCATGTGGGAGGACTGCCAAGTGGGAAATACAACTGCTTGCTCGAGTCCGGCGGCAAAATCATGAACATGGTGATGACTTTGGTGAAATGATGCAGGTCCACGTTGAATAGCGCAATGGAACGGCGATCGGGGAGGGGCCAGCACCCCTCCCCGACTACGATGGCGACAATGTCCTGATCGACCGTATCACCCGTGACACTGGTTCTCTGCTTCTCCTGATCCCAACCATCTATTATTCCAGATTTGTCACTAGCTTCTGAAATTCAAATGGCGGCGATTAGGATCCTCTCCCTGTAAAATGGTGTAGCACAGTCACTTAGGCGTGTGGAATTATGCGGAAAGTCCACGATCTTACGTGGAAGAAAAACTTCCCATCATGAGGATGCCGATGGAAGCCGAATCACTGCGCATTGAGTTCACCGATCGGGAAATCAGTGCCTCGGGTGGGGTTTCCTTGCTGAAGCAACTGCTGGATCGTTCGGGCATCCTCGGGATTCTCGCATCCCTTCCGTTGCCCATTCAAGGATCGAATCGAAGGTATTCGCCGCTCCAGTTACTCGTCCATTTCTGGGTGGCATTGTGGTGCGGTGCAAGCCGGTTCGAACATCTCGAACAAGTCCTGGAGGGAACAGCTCTCGACCGCAACTCAGTCTCCAGCCCCCAATCACCCTGTACACTATTGGAAACAAAGGGCTTCACATAGGAAGTCGAGTCACGCCCCAAGTTCCCAGCCGGGAAGCAACTTTTCTCTTCCGATTTCCAAGCTCCGGACGAGGATGCTGGGTTTGCAGCGAAAGTGAATACCAAAGGCCTCACCACAACCCATAGTCCTGTTTCTCCGTACATCCGGTTCGATTTCGAAAACAGGAATCGAATCGGCCTACCTGCCAGGCAATTCCGTGCCGCGACTCATGATTTCGATATAGCCCGCGTAGCTGAACAGGCGGTTGCGTTTCTGAGCGGTAAGCTCCTTGACGATGCCGAGCTGTTCCAGGTGGCCGAGCGCCTTGTTGACGGTCGCCGGAGTAATGCCGGTCTTTTTCACCAGCGAGCCCGAGGTTGCGATGGGATGTTCCATCAGCGCTCGGTGGACCTGTATGGTGGATGCCGCTGCCCGTCCGAGCCCGCTGATCTTGTTGCGGTCCTGGTTCGACAGGTCGAGAAGCTGCTGGGCGGTTTCCACTGCCTGAGTAGCGGTGACGATGACCGCCTCGGCGAAGAAGTCGAGCCAGGCTTCCCAGTCGCCGGTCAACCGCACGTTGTTGAGCAGCTCGTAGTAATACTGGCGGTGCGTTTTAAAGTAGAGGCTGAGGGAGAGCATCGGCTCCCGCAGCACCTTCTGCTCGCACAACAGCAGCGCGATCAGCAGACGACCGAGACGGCCGTTACCGTCGAGGAACGGGTGGATCGTTTCGAACTGTACATGGGCCAGCGCTGCCTTGAGCAGCACCGGGATCGGCTCCGGCTGGTCGTGGAGGAAGAGCTCCAGCTTGCTCATGCACTCCAGCACCTCTTCGGCCGGTGGCGGAACGAAGGCCGCATTGCCCGGCCGGGTGCCGCCGATCCAGTTCTGGCTGCGCCGGAACTCACCCGGGGTCTGATTGCTGCCCCGACCTTTGGTCAAAAGAACGCCGTGGATCTCGCGGAACAGCCGCAGCGATAGCGGCAGCCCTTCCTCCAGCAGGCGCAGGCCATGATCGAGAGCCGCGACATAGTTGCTGACCTCCCGAACATCATCCAGCGGTACGCCTGGTTCCTGATCCAGTTCGAACAACAGCAGGTCGGACAGGGACGACTGCGTCCCCTCGATCATTGAGGAAAGCACCGCCTCCTTGCGAACGTACATGTAGAGGAACAGCGAGGTATCCGGTAGCAGAGTCGAAACGCTATCCAACCTCCCGAGCGCCAGCAGCGCCTGGTCGAATTTGCTGCGCAGCTCCGGTGTCCAGTCGATGGGCGGACGCGGTGGCAACGGTGCAGGTACGAAGGCCTGGGCCTTCTCACCCACCGTCGATATGGTCACGTATCTGCCTTGGAGTTCTCGCTTCATCCCGCCTGCCTCGAACCTAAAATAAGGCCTGCCGTTGTTATATCTTTATGCCGTATCCTAAAATAAAGAGCCGGGAAGGATAAAACAAGCGGAATTCACAATTTCCCCTGGTGGGGATTATCCGTTCGAAATGCGTTTCGCGAACGTGCGGCCGGAGCCGGATTTGAGGGGTACGCTTCAAACATGAGTGCCATTCCCTTATCTGGGAATGCAGTATAGGCCAAAAGCTTGCTCGGTCGAAATCGAACAGTACTGGGAGCCGGCCCGGCATTATGAGATCGTAGACGGATCGCCACATTCATCGTGAAACCATAATCATGCTGATTCGGGAAATGTTCGGGTTGGAGGACGTAAACGAAGTACATATCATGCTCCCTACATGAATGTTCTTCAAGGGTTGACTTTTCCCTTTCCACTTTCGTTCGTCTGCAGCGAAATTCGGTAGACACAGAAGCTGAATCATGCACGGAAAATGCCGTGCCAGCCGTAGCTGAGCCAGAGCAGGCTGGAAGGAGGTCCGCCTTCGTTCGCCAGTGCCGAACTTCGGCGGATAGCCTCTGCTTCCCCCCTGACGGCGTGAAGCGGAGGCTGGTGGAGATGTGGCCTATCGCAACGGAGGGGCTCACCAACATGGCAAGCTCGGTGATGATTGTCGCAAGTTGTGTCGCGAGTTTGTCGCGAGTTTGTCGCAAGTTGTGTCGCGAGTTTGTCGCAAGTTGTGTCGCGAGCTTGTCGCAAGTTGTGTCGCGAGTTTGTCGCAAGTTGTGTCGCGAGCTTGTCGCAAGTTGTTTCGCGAATCAGTCCGAAAGTCGATAGACGAGCTGATTGGTGGCCCCTTCGGCAATGATCAGATCCTTATCCAACATCCCCTTCAGATCCCGTTGAAGGCTGCGGCGGTTGACGGTGGGATAGAGGGATTCAAAATCCTGGATACTCAATTTCCCGTGCTGAAAAAGATGGCCCAGTGCCTTCGCCTGCCTCTCGTTCAGGCCGTGCTGCTTGACCAGCACATCGCGGCGGATAATCTGCTCGCTTCGGTCGCGCACCTCGACCATCTGGGTTTCAAGGCCGGCGACGAAATACTCGAGCCAGCCGGTCATGTCCATCCCGTTTTCGCGTACGCTCTGGATCGACCTGTAGAAGGTTGGTCGGTCGCGGTCATAGTATTCGCTGATAGTGAACAGCCGCTTGAAGTCGTACCCGGCTTTGTAAAGGCAGAGGGTGGAGAGTAGCCGCGAGGCGCGGCCGTTGCCATCCAGGAACGGGTGGATGTGCACCAGCTGGAACTGGGCGATACCACTCACGAGCACAGGATGGACATCGAGATCGGCGTTCAGCCACTTCACCAGTTCGGACATCATCACCGGTACCTCCATCGCTGATGGTGGTGTGTAGATGACTTCGCTGGTGCTGGAGTTGACCACGTAGTTCTGAATACGACGATATTCCCCTGGCGCCGCGCTACCGCCGCGCACGCCATCGACCAGTTTGCGGTGGATTTCACGGATCATCCCTTCGGTGATCGGATCCCCGCTATTCAGGCATTCGGAGACGAACTCGAAGGCGGTGCGGTAGTTGAGCAATTCCCGTGCATCGTCCGGATCGGCATCCGGCACCGCTTCGCCCTTCCAGAGACGCGCAGCCTGATCCAGTGTCAGCTGAGTGCCTTCGATATGAGTGGTGTGATGCGCTTCCAGCATGAGTGCCTGCTCACCGACTTCTCGCACCCAGTCTTCAGAGAGCTGCGCCGCTTCCAGGAAACCCCGCGCCCGCTCGATGCGGGTGATCGTCGAGGTCATGCGGTTGGTGATGGTGAACCGTGGCTGAAAATTCAAATCGGAATCGCGCTTGTGGAGTTGTTTTCAAAGGAAAATAGACCTTGTGAACGGGAATTCAAATGCTGAGGGGACGATTCACCTGTCACTTCGAGATCAACATCACGATCAAGTGAACGAAAGCCCGGTGAAAGCTGGGGCTTTTCTTCTTATCCTACCTGTTGATCCGGAATTCCCCTGTACGTACTATGGTGGTGCTAGTTTATAGACATGCCGGATGAATCATGAGGAAAGATATCGCTTGTGTGATTGCCTTTTTATGCTGTTTTCTTGGGGGCCATTTCTGCACAGCCCAGTCCGGGTGGTCATGGCAGCATCCACTTCCGCAGGGAAACATACTGAACGGGGTGGCGTTCATGGACGCAATGACCGGGATCGCCGTCGGGTACGGCGGAACAATCCTCCGCACAACAGACGGCGGAAGGCACTGGAGCATGCAAAAAAGCGGCAGTCTTCAGTCGCTTCAGGAAGTATGCTGGTCGGATTCCAACACTGTGACAGCCGTTGCGATGAATGGAGCAATTCTGCAATCAACTGACCGTGGTGTCAGTTGGGTCACGCGCTTGTACGGTGGAGGAGCCTTTGAACTGTTTGATGTCGCTTTTGCCGACCGGTATAACGGATTCGCTGCCGGAACACGGACACTGCTGAAAACCACCGATGGGGGACGATCCTGGGAACCTCGTTCCTGCCCGTCTGCAAAATTCCTGGCTTCCATTTCCTTCTGCGATTCCGTGACAGGGATGATCGTGGAGGGCGACGGGAATGCCTTTTTCACTACCGACGCCGGGGAGACATGGATCCCGAAGCCGACGGGCAATCGCTTTTATTACTCCGCTGCACTTGCCAGCAAGATGAGAGCCGTCGCCGTAGGTACATACGGTAGAATCGTACGAACAACGGACGGGGGGGACACATGGGTGAAAACCACCCCTATTACCACCGCGGCTTTCTGGGACGTAGCGTTTGCCGACAGCAGCACTGGCTATATCGTCGGAAATTACGGTTTTATCCTCAAGACTACTGATGCAGGGGAGAATTGGTCCGTTCAATCCAGTAATTGCATGGATTTCCTGCACGGTGTTTCGGTTGTTGACCCCGAGCATGTGTGCACGGTCGGAACCGGCGGAACTCTACTGTTTAGCGGGGATGGAGGTACGACGTGGGATCGGCAATCCGATCCTTTGACTTCGCCGCTGTACTCCGTATCGTTCCCGAACAAAACGCATGGTGTTGCAGTCGGTTACTCCATGTTAGGAAGCGGAGCGTGGGAGGGCATCGTGCTACGCACAACCGACGGCGGTATGACTTGGAAACACGCGCATACCGTACCTGATCATGTACTGCGCGGTGTTTCACTCACGGATGAATTGACAGGAACGGCTGTCGGCAGCGAAGGGACCATCTTGCGAACGACAGATGGAGGATTGACCTGGACGCAGCAGCAGAGCGCGGCTTTCAGCCGGTTATATGCCGTCCAGCAAATTGATCCCCAGGCCGCGATCGCGGTGGGGTACGGCGGGCAGGTGTTTCGAACCGAGGATGGAATGACATGGAAGCGGCAGTATGCCGGACCCGGAGATTTTTTCGCTGTCTCGTTTGCCACACCCTGGAGAGGTTGTATTGTCGGCGATGACGGGCGGATCGCAATGACAACGAACGGTGGGTCGACGTGGCAGCAGATAGATCTTGGGTTATCGGGACGTGGGTATATCCTTCGTGGCGTGTCTTTCATCGATTCCACGACAGGGTATATAGTGGGGAACAGCGGTACGATTTTCAAAACGACGGATGGAGGTTTGTCTTTTATCGATCTGAGCCTTGAGTGGAATACCCGTGATTTGAATAGCGTGACCTGCATCGATACGAACACGGCCGTTGCCGTCGGTAGGAATATGATACTCAAGACAACGGACGGAGGGAGGCAATGGATCGAGCAAACCGGCGCAGGAAGACTCACCCTGTTACACGACACCGGCGCAGTCATGCAGGAACTGTATTCTGTCTGTTTCGTGGGTCGTGATTTCGGTACGGTTGTAGGAAGTAGCGGGGCTATACTCCATACTACAACCGGTGGCGTTACCTGGGTGGAAGAGCGGTCAGCAACTCCGCAGGGCTTCACGCTCGCTCAGAACTACCCCAATCCATTCAATCCGACGACAATGATCACTTTCACGTTACAGAAGCCACAGCAGGTTTCTCTCATCGTAACAGATCACTTCGGCCGAGAAATACAGCGCGTTCTTGAAGGCGACATCCGGGATGTCGGATTGCATCACGTCCAGTTCGATGCTACAGGCTTACAGTCAGGCGTATACTTCTACAGTTTGATCGCCGGCGGTCAGCGCAAGACGAGGAAAATGGTGCTGCTGCAGTAAGACCCCGTGAAAAAACATCCAATAAACATCCAACCTGCGGTGGATTCCAGTGGATGGAGATGATTTGGGGCGAGATGTTCAGAAGTGCTTCGAAGCGAACGCCCGGCCTGCATGCGATTTCAGATACCTTTCGAACGCAGCCGCATGTTCCCTCGATCTGAACGCGATAGCAGTATCGATCTGCCAAGGACGATATTTCGCCGTGAAAGGACTTTGTCCTGCATTGTGCGCCCGAAGTCGTCTACCGAGATTCTTCGTTAATCCCGTGTAGTGTCTTCCCTGGCAGGCTATGCTGCTGAGGATGTAGACATAGTAGAATGCCATGTCCATTTCTCCCTGTTGAACGTCGGCTGCAATCTAAAGACGCCGTCGCGCTGGATAAATGCAATTCGGCTTCCCGGCTTCGTTTCGCTACGCTCCACTACGCCGAGGCAGGCTGCGGATTTCCCAGAACGCAAGACGCCCGGGTCAAGTCGAGATAGGCTTGCCCGGGCGTAGTCCGCCGGAGGCGGACGGAGCCTGGTGGAGATGGGGGGAATCGAACCCCCGTCCGAAAAGCAGAACCTGCAGCATGCTACGCTCATAGTCTGTCTTTGAAGGTTCGCTTCCGTGCTACCCGACAGACAGGACGTGCGCGGAGGCTAGTTCGAAGAAGTGTTTCGGCCCTCTCCTCGAACACTTGAGGTGCCTAGCCTGCTCTTTGCGACGTCCGACCCTTTGGCCAGCAGGCGGGTCTCCGGGGGACGTGGCAGTCAATTAAGCTGCCAGTGCGTAATCGTAGTTGGCAATTATACCAATTGGTACAGGATTAACGTGCTTATACCAGGCACGGAACGCGTCTGCATGACCCCGACTTCCCGTCGAAACCATTGCATCCCCGATTCTTCAAACTACACATCCGCAAGACGGGAAACAATTCCATTCGACGTCCCACCGGCACTGTTGGGACGCTGTCAGGGCAAATTGACGTTCCACCCGGTATTTGCGAATGCCCCCGACGCAGACTAGTTTGTATCGTATGGGAGCAATCCCAGAAACACCA
>JAFGKR010000017.1 GCA_016928515.1 Bacteroidota bacterium
GAAAAAATTGCCAATCATGAAATCATGTACGGCATCAACACCGGCATCGGCGAGTTCTCCGAGGTGGTGCTCGATGATGCACAGACCAAGGAATTCCAGAAATATCTCATCTACAATCACTCCGCAGGCATCGGAGAGCCCGCACCCATCGAGTACGTGCGCGGTGCGATGGCCGGACGCATCAACGTCCACGCCCGGGGGCACTCCGGGTGCAGGACCGAGATCACACAAACGCTCGTCGCGTTGCTGAACACGGGCGTCACTCCTGTCGTCTGCCAGAAGGGATCGGTCGGTGCATCCGGAGATCTCGCGCCCATGTCGCAGGTCGCCCTGCTGCTGATGGGGGAAGGCGAGGCATTCTACAACGGCGCACGCATGCCCGCACGGGAAGCGATGGATGCCGCGGGCATCCCCGTGCCCGGACTCGAGGCGCGTGACGGACTCGCCACCATCAACGGCTCGAACCTGCTCACAGCCATGAGTGCCATCCATCTCTTCGACATGAACCGCTGGCTCATGCAGGCGGAGATTGCCGCGGCCATGTCGCTCGAAGCCTTGCTTGCGAACCTCAAGCCCTATGACGAACGGCTCCATCAGCTCCGGGGTTTTGCGGGAGCCGTCCGCAGCGCCCGGGCGATTGCATCCTACTTTAAAGGCAGCGATCTTCAGACCGGTAAAATGAGAGTAAAGGTGCAGGACGCCTATTCCATGCGCTCCACCCCACAGGTCATCGGCGCAGCACATGACGCCATCGCCTATGCGAAATCACAGGTGGAAATCGAGCTCAACGGCGTGGGTGATAATCCCGTTTTTCTCCCGGAGGAAAAGCTGACTCTCACCGGCGCGAATTTCCAGGGAACGCCGGTCGCCGTCCCCATGGATATGGCCGGCGCGGCGATCACCATGGTCAGCGTCCTCTCCGAACGCCGGTTGAACCGCCTGCTCAATCCGGCTTTGAGCGTCGGACTCCCAGCATTCCTCACCAAGGGTGCGGGCATGTTTTCCGGCATGATGCTTAGCCAATACACCGCCGACTCGCTTATCGTCGAACAGCGAATCCTGTCCACACCCGCGTCGATTCAGTCCATCCCTGCCGCGGCGGATCAGGAGGATTTCGTATCCATGGGAATGAACACGGCGATCAAGAACGGGCAGATTCTGGAAAATGCGCACGGCGTCCTCGGCATCGAGTTCATGGCTGCGGCGCAGGCACTGGATTTCCGCGACTTCACGAACGGTGTCGGTGTGCGGAAAGCGCGCGAAGTGGTCCGTCGACACGTCGAACATCTCGACATCGACCGGCCGTTGTATCCCGATCACACAACAATGCGCGAAGTGGTCCGATCATGTGAAATTCTCGACGAAGTCCTGGGCGTCGTCCATCGCAATGGCGGATAAACAGCCTCCATGCTGTTCTCTTCCGCTCGTGACCATCGGCGATGCACACAGGCGGACGAAGAACGGCCCTCCTGTTTGATCGCCGGAGTCCGGTATCGATGAAATTTCTCCCCTCGCAGCTTGCCTTCTTCCTCCAAAGCAGGACAACCCGGCGTAATATTCGCGCCTTGTCGCGATTTCTTCTCACGCTTGTCGCCCTTGTCGTATCGTACAGCGTCCTCTTTCATTACCTGATGGAGGCGGAGGGTCGTTCACACAGCTGGATCACGGGTTTTTACTGGACACTGACGGTCATGTCCACACTCGGCTTCGGTGATATCACATTTCACAGCGATGTCGGCCGCCTCTTCTCAATGTTTGTACTGCTCTCCGGCATCATCCTCCTGCTGATTCTGCTGCCGTTTACATTCATCCAGTTCTTCTACGCCCCGTGGCTCGAAGCCCGGTCACGCGCTCTGGCTCGCGGGAACTGCCGGATGAAGTGACTCAGTGCTCAGAAGAAACTGGAAGAACGGGACTTCCGTCGCGACGATGTGGATGAGAAAGGCCGTCAGCATGCCGATTATCAGGATCCGGTTGTTTCGCAACGGAACGCGAAATGCGGAGCGGTATTCGGAACGGCAATTCATCACGTGATAGAATTGCATCAGCACGAGAACTGTAAGAACCCCATTCCGTGCCGACGCTTCGTCCCAACCGGTTTCGAGCAATAGCACCCACACCGCATCACACACCCCTGCCATCACCACACCACTCAGGACGACCTGTTCGATCATCTTGCGGTTGAAAAGTCCCTCCTTCGGACTCCGCGGCGGCAGTCGCATGACCCCCTTCTCCCCTGCCTCGAACGCAAGCGCCACGTCCTGAATTCCGTTCGTTACCAGGTTGAGCCACAGAATCTGCACAGCAAGAAGCGGGACAGGCAACCCGGTGGCTACGGAGAGCCCGAGAAGGATCAACTGCGCCAGCCCCGTGGAAATCAGCAGAAGCGTCACCTTCCTGACGTTCGCATACGCATGCCAGCCTTCCTCGATACCCGCGACGATGGATACAAAATTGTCATCCGTCACGATCATGGAAGCAGTGTCCCGCGCAACGCCGCAGTATACTTTTGCACGTCGCGGGCAGAAAGATATCTTACGAATCTCCGGGAAAAAGCTCAAGGACACCCGCACAGGGATCGGCATGAGGACAACAGTATGCCCTTCGCTGAGCTGCTCCGGGGGGCTCCGCGGGGATGTACTGGCGCCGTCTGACGACCGGAATCACGATCGACATCCTTCCCGTCATATGGCGATGAGCGGTCAGGGCGGGGGAAGAATGAACAACACTTCCATGCCTGGATCGTCGGTGCGAACCTGTGGCCGGTACACATATCCGGACAGCCGTGGGTAATTATCGAAATCGACGCTCCACTGGTAGGTCCCTTCGAGCCGGTTCTCCCCCTCGCCGAAGCGCATGCGAACGACGCGCATTTCCTCTCCAAGCGCATACTCGAGAGCCCATGTCCCCATGAGGATACTGTCACCCACGGTTCGCTCGGCGACGAGGGCCTCCCCATCGATGCGCAGCACGACCCGGCCGAGAAACGCTTCCTCACACTCCAGCACCTTTCCGATCAGGCGGTAGCTGCCGACGAAAAAACTCGCATCGGGGAACTCGTCCTGCGCGTTCGCCGGGAGTATCAGCAGAAGGCAGCCCGCGGCCACAGCGAAACCGATAGACCGAAGGCGAAGAAACGAAGACGGGGAAGCAACAGGCACAAAGCGCAGGGGCATCGTATGACAGGGACGCATTGCCGTCACCCTTTTCGGTGTGTGAAAATAACCCGCGTATCCGCGATGCGATCGCCGAAGCGTGTGTGCTCGGGTACGGACTTCGTTCCCCGGCCGGTTTCCTGTTTGCTGATCCGAGGCCATGTGCCTCCTCCTGCAGAAAATCGATTGTATCAGAGCATCTGACGCCAGTTGCGTTTCGTAATAGCTTCTGCTTTCTGCAGTACCTGTTTTTCAAGGAGAAGAATCTGCTCATCACGTTCGCTCACCGACTGTGTCTCGAGCAAGGCGACGGTCTGCTTCCACACGGCATCGCGCCAGTGTGTAATGAAGCGTGAGATCAGAAATTCGTCCATGCGGCCGAGAAGCACATCGAAAACACCGATCAGAGGCATTCCAGGTGCCAGAATGTCATCCTGCACCGCATCGATCGTACGGCCAATAACACTATTCACGAGACAGTAATCCTCGTACCGCTCTGCACGTTTCGCATCGTCAAGAACAGGCCATTCACCGCGCAGTATTTCTTCGAGTGTCAGGGCCAGATCGTAGTTTATATGCGCATTGACCCCGAGCAGCAAGTGCTGAAGCACCCAGTCACCGTCAAGCCGGGCAGTATCCAGCGTAAGTTGCCAAACCTGCGGCGTACCGACATCCTGACGCTGATACGCTTCGAGGGCCTCAAAATAATATTCCGCGAAGCGGTGAAGCAGCCGCTCCACCCATGGAGGATCACGAAATTCCTGCCTTTCGATCGCTTCGATCGTGTTGACCGTCATCATCATATAACAGCGAAGAAAGACGGAGCGGTGATCGCCGGACTGATCCCATTCCCGGACCAGTGCGTGCATCCGATGCACTACGGGGGATGCTGGGATGTCGCTGCGCTCCTGCATTTCAGCCGATCACCACGGTCCAGGGGCGAACTTCCCAGGAGGTCACTACACCGTTGCGAACGTAGACATCACCGCGCGCGAATTCCTCGATGACTGCCGGATCGGTGTCCTTGAACACCAGCAAGGCCATATCGGGAGGATCAGCGAATGCGCCGGCGAGCAACAACTCACCGCGTTCATAGGCAGCGCGGGCGTACGTGAGATGGTCGTCGCGGAACGCCGCGCGACGCTCGAGATAATCCGATGCCGTGTGATAGATCAGGATGTGATACATGGGAATCTTCCAAACGTGTTATGTCGTGTGCGAGTGATTCTTTTTCATGTGCCGGACCGATTCCGTGACAAGCTCCTTCAGGACCTTCATATCCACATCCTCGAGCTTGTTTATGTACAGACAGGACTTGCCCGTCCTGCATTTCCCGAGCCTCTGCATCAGTTCGTCATACCGCTCGAAGCCGGCCATGATGTAGAGCGTGAGCGCCTGTTTGCGTGGAGAGAATCCCGTGAGGAACCAGTCGCCTTCCCGCCCGCTCTCGTAGACATAGTGATAGGAACCGAAACCGACGATGCTCGATCCCCACATCTTCGGTTCCGCACGTGTGACGCTCTTCATCAGCTTGAGAACCTCGTGGGAGTCCTCGCGCCGCTGCGGGTTTTCAACGCCGTCGAGAAATGCGGCGACATCCGCATCGGTCTGCCGGGTTTTGAGTTCAGCCATCTATACACCTCTTCGGATACTCGGGAAATCAGGGGTTGCATCAATATGCACTCAATTCATGGAAAGACGCCAGTTTTCGAAATTCTCTCTCGTGAACGGACCGGGATGCGCGATCAGTGCCCTCGCGGCGTCGACCTTCTCCCAGACATTCCAGAGCAGGACACCATGGACACGCGTGTCATCGAGGTAATAGATAATTCCGGCACGGAACGGATCCTGCCAGTCGACTATGGTCTCGAGACGGGCATTTAGCCGTCCGACGGCTTCGTAGCCGAGATCAAAAAGATCGGAGTAGAACATGGGCAGATGGTCATATGCCTCCGCATCATTGCCACTCTGCTGCAGTGCCATATTCCGGCCTGCGTGCTTCCCCATCGTCACGGTGTTGTCCTCATGCTCCACGCGGATATTCATCCCGAGCGCGGGCTGGGGGAAGGATGCCACGTCACCCGCGGCATACACATCCGCGACGCTGCTCCGCAGGAAACGATCGACCACGATGCCATTATCGATGCTGAGTTTCGCTTCCTCGGCTAGGATCGTATCGGGTACGATACCAATCCCTGCGAGGATGTGATCCGCTTCGTACGTCCGTGCGAGATTGGTGTGTACGATGACGCTTCCCTCCTGGTGCTCCAGCCCGGTTACCTCTACGCCGGACTGCACATCGATTCCCTTCTCCCGGTAATAATCATTCAACCAGGTGGAGAGTTCATCCGGGAAGACACGCCCTCCAATCCCGCGTTCAGGAAACAGCATCGTCACACGCTCACCGTTCATCGCAAGCGCCGCTGCGATCTCTGACCCGATGAAACCACCGCCGATGACGAGAAATCGCTTCCCCTCTCCGGTATGCGCGCGCAATTTCCGGTAGTCAGCCACCGTACGGTAATACTGCACATCCCGATCGTCAAAGGGCAAGCGGCGAACCAGGCCACCCGTTGCAAGCAGCAGTTTTTCATAGGTGCATTCTTCACCCAGCGAATTCCGGATGCGGTGTGCTCCGGGATCGATTGCTGCGATGCGCTCCCCGAGATGCAGATGGGTATTCGCGCCCATCTCTTCGAGTACGGCATTCTCGAATACATCACCCTTCCACAAATCCTTGCTCAGCGCGGGACGGCGGTACGGTGCGGTGGTCTCCTCACCGAAAATCGCGATTGGACTGCTGCTGTCAATCTCCCTGATTCCCTGCACCGCGGCATGTGCCGCCATTCCTCCCCCGATGATCGCATATCGGTAGCTCTTCATACTCTGCCTCTCAAATATTCTGAAACATCATTCCAGTAGGAGCATCCGCAGGGCCGGACGGTCGGTCGAAGGTTGCCGGCCACGGCGCCCCCTCTCTTGTACAACGGGAATGGAGCTGTCAGGATTCCTGACGCGATCAGAACTGCTCGTCGTCGTATGCGATATTGATGTGTGCCACCCCGGGAATGCTGCGCAGCGTGCGCAGTAAAACCTGGCTGTCGCGCATGTCCCGAAGTTGCACATAGAAGGCGAGCTGCATCGGGCCCTCTCCCCCTCCTGCACTTGCGGTTACGAGACGATGTCGCCGGCAATGCCGCTGGAGTACCTCCAGATACGGGGGGTGTTCGTCGGTGTCGGATTCATAGCTGAACTGGAGGAAGTACTCCTTTCGCTGCGGCGTCAGCAGCGGCGAGCGTGTCAGAAGGACGATGACGCCACCGATGAGCGGTGTGGCGATCAGAGCGATTGCCTGTGCGCCCGCACCGGCGGCAAGACCCGCGGCAAGCGCGAAGAAGATGAACACGATGTCCAGTGTCTCCTTGACTGCCGTACGGAATCGGATGATCGACATTGCCCCGACGAGACCAAATGCCCGGGCAAGGCTGTTGCCGATGATCATGATCACCATGGCCGTGATCAGCGTGAGAAGCACGATGGAACTTAAAAAGGAGGGAGGATAGCCCGGTGTCACCGCTGTCTTCCGGTACAGCCATGCGATGAACATTCCGCAGGCGAAGGCAATGAGCAGGTTCGCGAGAATATCACCCACCGAAAGGGGGAAGAGGTCCAGGTTTTGCAAGTCAGTGAGCATGTGCGTCCAGGCTGAGGGTATATTTCGAAAGGGCGAGTCTCCGGAGCGCATGGTGATACAGCAGCCGGCGAAGCCAGGACGGTACCCCGCGTGTGAATTTCACTTCGAGGATGTAGTGCTGGCGCATGACGGGCAGCAAATCGCTGTCGCGCCAGAACGCATCATGCATCGACACCCGGGTTGCCCGGAGGTTCTTGTCGATGGTGACCCGAAGGTCGCCGAATCCGTTGACGGTATATGCCTCTCGTTCGTACACGACGAGAACAACCGGACGCAGGGCCTTTCTGTCGTAGTCGTGAAAGAACATGGTGGCGTTTTCCGGTCGTATCCCATCTCCGTGGACCTGTCGCACATGCCGGTGCAAGTCGCGATCCCCGACCAGTGTCTCGACCGCTGCGGCAGAAAGACAGCTCCGGTACTTCGTCAGATACGTCCCCTGCTTCTCCTTGATCTCCAGAAATGCGCTGGAGCTGTCCACGGCATCATTGTATACACGGATACGATACTTCCGGCGGTGCCGCACTCCCTCGATTTTTTCCCTGTAGGCACTGAGCCGCGGAGAATCGAGATAGACTGACCGCACGGTGTACTGCAGCTCGGGGGAGCGCGCCGCGTAACGGTCCGCCTGCATGTGCAACAGCATTCTGTTGCGCAGTGTCTCCACGTCGGCGACAGGCAGCAGGTACTTGTATTCCAGCTTCGGATACGGCATGATCAATGAAACAGTTGTGTCCACATACGGCGGAGATATTCCTGGGCTCTCATCGCATAGCATGACACGGAAGCCGAGGCAATCATTCCCGTGCGCAGGCCATCGTCAGCTTGCAGGATGCGTGCGATACCGAGACGAACCGGTTGGCCCTGCACATACTGAACACCCTCATCAATGCGGAGAAGACGGGCCTTCCCCGACAATCCGGTACGGGGGATGCGGAAGGAAATGTCTTTTTCAGTTTGCAGACGCGTACAGTCGTCAACAGGGAGGGGCAGCAACAGCAGCATGGATGTGGGATCCTGCAGGGTCAGCAGCGTATCCAGGGTAAAACCGCTGCGTACAACACCGCTGAACGGTGCGACATGAATGAAACGGCTCAGGCGCCTGCGCAGTGCCGCGATTTCATTCTCGAGTGCGGAGACCACTTGCTCACGTTGCCGGATATCTTCGGGCTTCAGTCCGCTGCTCACTGCGGCAAGCCGGGCCTTCGCGACATCCATACCCGCCTGCAGAACGGCGAGCCGGTCTCCGGATGCCTGCCACTCCTCCTCCGAAATGATCTGCCGCCGATGCAGTTCCTCCTGCCGTGCATACAGATGCAGCTGCTCCTCATACGCCGCCTCGGCCTGCGCCAGCGCGCTCTGCGCCTCTGCCACCAGTTCGGGTTTTTCTCCGCTCCTGGCCACCGTCACTCCCGCCTCGGCGACACACAACGCTCCCTCGAGCGCGGTGAGTTCCCGCGCAAGTTCCGGCGATAAGACCCATCCGATAGTGTCGCCCTTTTCGATGATACGCTGATCTGAAACTCCCGACGCAAGAAGAAACTGCATCGCATCACCGCGTTCCGGCTCCGTAACCGAGTAGTCCTCAACGACACCGCTGAGATTGTTCCGCAGAACGGAAACGATCTGTCCGCCGCTTCCACGCAGAAGTACCCACTCACGCTGAGGCAGCAGTCGGCTGTATACGCTCACCGCATGCGGGATGCGGATCGGAAGAAAAATGAAAACCGCAGCGATCGCAAGTACGATCACGAAGCCTATCCACAGGCGATACCTGGCGATATGCGGAAACGACGTCATTCCAACCGTATCAGTTTTCCTGACAGCATGTGTCCCCCGCTCAGTAGGCGGTAGTAATAGATGCCCGATCCCGTGGGCAGGCCGGAATCACTGCCGCCGTCCCAGGTGAGACGGCCGCTGCGTGCAGAGGGCTGCGCCGTCATCCGCCGTACTGTCCTGCCGAGGGCATCATGAATATGCAGTTCGACCTGGCCGGAGAATGACGTCTCGAAGGCTATGACGGTGGAGTGTTGAAAAGGATTCGGTGTACTGCATGCGCGTAGCCGCCGCGTTTCCGGAGCCGGATCGACAGCGGTCGGGTTCAGAGCCGCGACACCGCTGAAATCACTGGCATACCGCAGCGAACGCGCGATCTCCCGCCCGTAATGGTATTCCCACACGACGCTGCCTTCGGCAGTCACCTCGCGCAGGTCTCCACTCGTTGCTTCCGTCAACAGCGTATTGCCGTTCGGGAGGCGCTGGTTGCCACCGAGATGATTCGAGAAGAAACTGCTGCCTGCGCTGTATGTCCATACCGGACTTTCCGGACCGAATGCCTGCCCCGGCTCGTACAGAAATGTTCCCTGCCCGTCACGGGGCGGAGTGACCTCGACGATCACGGACGCGCGGGCACGGCTGGCATTGTTGAACGCGAGAATATTCCCGGCACCCGGATATCCTCCCGGAATCCAGGCCGAACAGTGTACGACATCGAACACCCGGGATCCCGCCGCACCATAATTGGCCGGATTTCCCCAGCGATACAGGATATCCCCACCCCTTCCGTGCCGGCCTCCGCTGTGACCTTTCGCCTCCTCTGTCGTCGTGCTGTGATCGATGACGTAGAACTCGTTCATGAAATGGGAGCTGATCACGATCAGGTCATCCTCGGGATTGTAGCTGATCCCGTTGATATGCAGCCAGTCACCTCCCCCGGGCATCATGCTGTTCGAGATCAGATTGACGTCGATGAGCTCGGGATGATCGGAGATACTGCCGTAATTCGGTTTCGAAACATCCCGATCCTGTACGAGATGGTCCCACGCATGCCACTCCCATACGATGTTTCCGCCGCTGCTTCCTTCCGGCCGCACTTCCACGATGTGATCGGGCCACATCATCTGGGCATTGGCACGTCCCGCAGCGAGGGCTTCCTGCCGCGTCTTCACCTCCCACGCGATGAGCAGCACATTGCCGTTCGGCATGGGCTCGATATCGTGGTGTGCGATATACGTGGACCCGGAATACTGATAGGACCACAGTACGTCCCCCTCCCAGGATACCCGCTGGATGAGCCCGGAGCCGGCGGCACCGCGAAGCGTCGCGTTGGGAATCGATGCCGGGCGAAGAAGGGAGCCGTCAGGCAGGAGATACACGGAATATCCGCCGGTCAGGCCGTGCTGCCATGTGTGTACGGTTCGTCCCTCCAGATCCACCAGGTATGTCGTCCGGCTGTTGTTGGGATTGAAAAGTGTGTACCCCTCGAATGCTCCCTGCGCTGAAGCAGAGGCGCCGGAGAGCAGGCCAGACAGCAGAATGGCGATAA
>JAFGKR010000142.1 GCA_016928515.1 Bacteroidota bacterium
AATCCCTTCATCGATCGCGCCGTCATTTTTCATCCGGCGAGGGATTCGTACGGACGATTGCTCTGGCAGCTCTCGCGTCGCCGCTACGACCTGGTATTCGACCTGTTCTGCAATCCCCGTTCGGCACAGATGACATTCGCCACACGCGCTCCCCTGCGTGTGGGATATCCCTTCCGTGGACGCGGATGGGCGTACAACATACATGTGACCACCCGTGCCGATCGCGTGCACAATACGCAGTTCAATCTCGACGCCCTGCGTGCCCTCGATATCCCCGTTCCCCATGATCAGCTCGTCTTCCCCCTGCGTGAAGATACCGTCTCGCGGATGCAGACATTTGTTGATGAGAATCGCCGGAGCAGCGGACCGTGCATCGCGATGAATCCGAGCGGAACCTGGTCGACGAAACGATGGCCCCTTGCCTCCTTCGCTGCACTTGCCGACCGACTGAATGAAACATTGCGTGCGAACGTGTTCCTTCTCTGGGGCCCTGGAGAACGTGAGGATGTCGCACAGATCGCAGCAGCCATGAAGCAGCCGGCGTGCATACCACCATCGACAACGATTCGGGAACTCGGTGCGCTGCTTTCCGTCATGGATTTCACGATCAGCAACGATGCCGGTCCCATGCACATATCCGCTGCGGTGGGAACTCCGACGCTGGGTATTTTCGGTCCAACCAACCCGCAGCTGCAGGGGCCATGGAGTCCGCATTCGGCGTGGGTTCGTCTCGAAAATCTCGATTGCCTCGGCTGCAATCTCACGAGATGTTCGATCGGCAATATCTGCATGCGCGACCTTTCCGTCGACACCGTATTCCGGGCATTTGACACACTCCGACAGCAGCTTCCGGTATGACAATGACAGCTTCCCCTCAGCGTATGCTCCTCCCTCTGCGGGTTCTCCCCTTTCTCCTCGCCACCGCGATTCTCGTCTTCCTCTCCGCCTGCGACGAGGCGACCTCCCCGGACACGCAGATCTCGGTCCACATCACACAACCGCAGGACAGCCAGGTTGTTCGTGACACCGTCCTTCGCATCCTGACGGAAATATCCACGAACTGCGGTTGTCAGGCACATGTGGAGTTTCATATCGACGGCAAGCACCAATACTCGGATTATCTGCCGTTCTATTCATATGACTGGGATATTCGCGGGATCACCGGTACGCATGTCATCGCCACACGCGTTGTCGTGACCAATCGTGGCGATGCATGGGATTCCGTCCGCGTCTTCGTCAATCCCTGAAACAGGCTTCGTCCCGCCTGTCATACGGCACGGAGAGGGATTTGCGCAGCGACGGATGTCTCTCCTGCAACGACGGTGGAGGAAATGCGGAGATGTCGATTTCCCCCATCCTTTGTGAAACATCTTGTCGTCTTCAGGTGTTTCATATATTGTACGTATATTTTTCGAGAAACATGGAAGATTTTGATCTCATATCGCAGGTGCACGAGAGAATTTTCTCCTATCTGAATTCCCACGATCATCCTCCCGCCGCACTCCTTCTCTCACCAGCCGCGTTCCACTGGCTCCGCGAGATCTATGTGGAAGAATATCGCATCCTCGGCAGCAGCCCCCTCAGCGAAAAGGATTGGACGCTGCGTGTCAATGAGACCCGCATCGCCATTCGCATCGATGAAATGCTCGATGATTATGACGTCCGCCTGATCTGAGCGATGAATGACGGATTTTTCCGTCGTTTCCCCGTTCCCTCACACCCGTTGTTTCCCCCTGTTTTCATCTCCGATTGTCAGCCATCCCTCCGCTTGCACCGTGCGGTCTTTCGAATGTGCGATTGTCCCTGTTTTTCTTTCCGCGTGCGAGCCATCCAACCGCTTCCTGCCGGCCATTGACAGCTCATTCCCCGGTTCAGGGCTCATCAGGGAGTTCGATCAACTGAAGGTCTCTGTCGATTTCACGCAGGGACTCCTGCAGAACGCGCCCATTTCCGAGCACTGTGAGATGAAAACGCAGGGGATCGAGGAGTGTACGCGCGACTCGTTGAATATCCTCTTTCGAGACTGCAGCGAGATCTGCTGACACACGGAGGGCGTCGTCGATCGATATCCCGTACACCACCGCTTCCTTGAGAAGCTTCTGCATGCTCCTGTTTGAAGAGAACAGCAGGGGGCTTTCAGCGAGCAGGGATGTCCGGGCACGAATCAACTCCGATTCGCTGATGTCGTCCTGTGCGAGATCGGTCAGCAGTTCAGAAAGAAGTCCATAGATGGTCCCGGCCATTGCCGGAGGAGCCGAACCGGAAATCATCAGGTAGCTGCAACTTCGCGTGAAGACGAGCGTCGAGGCGAAGGTCGGACTGATCACGTTGTCTCCCCACATTTTCTGTCGCAGCCGCGAGGAGTCCCCTTCAGCGAGAATGCTCACGAGGGAGAGCAACGCGGGAACATCTGCATCGGCCCGTGCGACCATCGGTGCTCCGAAACGATAATACGCCAGACCTTTCGTCGTGGTCGTATCATTGATCACGGTCACCGTCGCGGGTGATGCAGCCGTGAGATCAGCACTCGCTCCATGGTCATGTTCGGCTCCGCCGTTGTCGGGACGATTGTTGCCAGTCACATCTTTCTCCGGAGACTCCCAGCGGCCGAAGAATTCCGTCATGATCGTCAGCAGAAAATCAAAATCGAGATCTCCGGTGACGATGACCGTGGTATGTTCAGGACGATACCACTCGGCATGAAAGCGGCGGAGGTCCGCTGCCTTCAATCGGGCGACCTCTCCTTCAAGCGGTAACATGGATTGTGCGACAGCCGTCGTGTTGCCGCAGAGCATGCGCAGGGTGTGTATCGTCGCACGCTCTCCGGAAGAACGGCCCATCCGCACCAGTGTGGTCGACGCCTCCCGCTTGAATACATCCAACTCCTGCTCCGGGAAGGTCGGATGCAGGACGGCATCGGCAACAAGCTCCAGCGAGCTGCGGAAATTTTTCGTCAGCATTTTTGCGTACACCTGCGCGTAATCATAATGTGCGTAGGGTAGCACGATGGTGCCAAGCTGATCGAGTCGGCGCTCGAGCATGTCCCGGGACCAGTCCCTACTCCCCCGGAGCATGAGCTGATTCGTTACGTATGCCACTGCAGGCACATCCATCGGATCGCGCATGATTCCCGCATCGACGATGACGCTCATTTCAGCGAGTGGAATATCGTTGACGCGTGTAAAGAGGATACGCAGTCCGTTCGGGAGTATTTTCTCCCGCACGTCGGGTATCCATGTCGCAGCGTCGCGTTCTTCCATGGAGGTTGAGGCATTTTCCATGGAGGTTGAGGCATTTTCCATGGAGGTTGAGGCATTTTCCATGGAGGTTGAGGCATTTTC
>JAFGKR010000002.1 GCA_016928515.1 Bacteroidota bacterium
ATGGCTGCGCCGTAGATGAGATAGGCGCTGTAATGAAAGAACCTCGGTGGTGCGAGAAGGACCAGAGCAATCGCAAGAAGTCCCAGAACCACCCAGAATATCTGTTTCTGGAATTTGATGAATATCGCGGCATTATGCGTCGCGCTGAAAAGTGACAGGAGCCCGGCCGCTATCAGCAAGAGCACCGGCAACAGGATCGTGAGATCAATTTTCCGTATCAGGGATGTGAAAAACTGCGCTATCATCAGTTGCCGGGTGTCTCCGGATATTCTATCGCCGCTGAAGGGAGAGGGGCCACGTTGGTGATGCTGTCCTGTGGAGCTTGTGGTGCGACGGGGCCGAAAAGATGTCGCCTGATGATTGCGCCTGCAATCGGTGCGGCGGCGGTACCACCGAATCCGCCATTCTCAACGATGACCGCAACTGCGATGGTCGGTTCCTCGTAGGGTGCGAAGGCAACGAACCAGGCATGATCGGGATTGGGTGGATTTTCGGCTGTCCCTGTCTTCCCGGCGACTTTGACGCCTCCCACACGCGCGGCATACCCGGTCCCGGAGCCATTGACGACACGATACATGCCATGCCTGATGATATCAAGTACTTGCGTGCTCATGGGGAGCTTCTCTCCGTGCGGATCGATCAGCTGTTCCTGGTCCGTGATCCGGTTTCGAATGGCTCGGACGGCGTGGGGACGGTAGTACACACCGCCATTGGCCAGTGCGGACGTGTATGCAGCCATCTGCAATGGCGTCGTGTTGATCTCTCCCTGTCCGATGCCGAGGTTCACCAGATAGCCGATGTTCCAACGCGTGCCATACCGATTGTTGTAGTATTCCTCCGTCGGGAGGATGCCGGGATTTTCGTTGCTGATATCGATGCCTGTCGGTCGCCCGAAATGAAACATCGTTCCGTATTTCTTGAGATTGTCGAATCCCAATTTGAAGATCAGCTTGTAGAAGAAGACGTTGCAGGAATGTTCGAGCGCAGTGACCACGTTGATGTCCCCATGCGAACCATGGCAGCCGAACTCCTGCCCGGCGAGGAGATAGGATCCCGGACAGTGGATGCGCGTGTTGATGTCGATGATGTCTTCCTGCAGTGACGCAGCAGCGACCAGCATTTTGAATGTCGATCCCGGAGGATACGCGGCCATCGAGCAGCGATTGTACAGGGGCGAGTCGGGATCGTTGCGAAGGCTGTTCCAGGCATCCACGGGAATTCTGCCGCTGAAATCGCGCAGATCGTAGTCGGGAGCACTGACGTAGGCGAGAATCTCCCCGTTGCGCGGATCGATCGCGACGATGGCTCCGCGCTTTCCTTTCATCAGTCGCTCACCGTAATCCTGCAGGTCCATGTCAATCGTGAGCACAAGATCCGATCCCTCCTCCGCCGGGATATCGGCCTGCCCGTGTTCGAAACTTTCCACCACCTTCCCGTGCGCGTTCACCGTGAAGTACCCGTATCCCTTATCCCCACGGAGGATGTCTTCGTAGTACGCTTCGATGCCGTTGAATCCGACCATGTCACCCGGTTGGTAATATGCACCGAGTGTCTTGAGCAGTCCGGGAGAAATTTCCTTGGTATATCCGAGAAGATGGGAAAGCCGTGGTTTCATCTTGTAGACCCGTCTGCTCTCTATGACGTAGTTCACTCCCGGGAGGAGTGCGCGATACTCCTCAAGCACAGACAGCTGATCGAATCGCAGATCGCGTGCGATCTTCACCGGTTCGAAGGAATTGAGTCCGGCGCGGCTGACACGGTAGCGAACGACATTCGAATCGATGGCGAAGAGTTTGACCAGCAACGGCAGACTGCGCCATTCGAATTCAAACGGCGTGACGGTCAGTGTATAGCTGGGATTGTTATCCACGATCAGATTCCCCTCGCGATCATAGATGAGTCCGCGAAGCGGATCCTTGGAAATGCGGCGGATGGAATTTTCCTCCGCCTTGCTGCGAAATGCATCATACTGGAGGAACTGGAGATCGTACATCCTGAACAGGAGAATACCGACCATCAGGAGAAAGATCGCTCCGAGGATATACACCCGTTTTCTGCTGCCGAACGAACTGCGTTCCATGAAGTGCTGGGTCTCCTAGACTTTCAACCTTGAACCTGAGCGCGCGAGAATCAGGACCGGAATCGTACTCAAAAGCGCGGTATACGCTGCGGCGCCGGCAACGTGACGCAGGAGTATGCTGATGATATCGAAATCCAGTGTACGGAAATAGGCAAAAACATAGATGACACAGAAGATCACTGCTCCGAGCAGTACGATGCCCACTGCCTTGCCACTGCGTATCAGCAAAGCGGATTTCTCCGCATCGTGGAAGAATCCCATGGCGAAGGCTGCCGTGGTGAGTGCAAGCGAGGAGATGCCGACGACCTCCCCGATATAGGCATCGATCATCAGCCCGGACGGGAAGGCATAGAACATGGCGGGAGTGGAGCCGTGTCGCATGGCAATGAAGGCGATGCCGATGAGTGGCAGGGAGGGAGTGGCACCAAGGACGTGCATCAGCGGAACCACGGAGACCTGAAGGATGACGAGGACAGCCATGAACAGGGCGGAAAAAAGATGGGTGCGAATTTCCGGACGCACAGTTACTCCTCAGCTTCAGGGATGGATTGTTCCTCCAGGCGGTTCCGCTCCGGGTCACTGCGATACCGCACAACGAATACGCGCTCCAGGGAGGCGAAATGCACGCGTGGTTCCACTTCGATGTGGCTGAAAAGACCACCGTCACCCGGTCCGATGCTCCGAATGACACCAACCATGATCTCCGGGGGAAAAATGTTGCTGTATTCCGATGTGACGACGGTGTCGCCGGGAATGACATCCGCGGTTTTCCAGACATTCTGCAGCACGAGATTATCGCCTTCGCGCCAGGCTATGATGCCGTCGATGCGCGAACGTTTCACCTTGGCGGTGGCACGGAAATCACGGTGCAGGGCGAGCTGGGCCACAGCGTAGGCGGGACTGGTCGCGATCACTCTCCCGACCAGGCCCTCCTCATTGATGACGGGCATATTCACCGCGATGCTGTCGTCGCTCCCGGCATCGATGGTGATCATGTTCTGCCCCAGAGACAAACTCTTCCCGACGATCTCCGCCGGAACGAGCGGGTAGGATTCCCGCTCCCGGAATCCGATTTTCCGGCGCAACTCGATATTTTCCTGTCGCAGGCGGCGCAGCTGCATGACCTCTTCCATCAGAGATACGTTGACGTCACGGAGCGTTTCTGCGTCTTGCGTTGTGCTGAACAGTCCCGCGGCCCAGTTCGTGGAGGCCTGCAGGGAGGCGAAGGTGAGAATGGAGAAGGAGCGGAGCACCTGCACCGGTGCGCTGTCACTCTGGGCGATGAGAAGAACGGACAGACCGGACAGCAGGGTCAGAATAATATAGTCGCGAAAAAGCTGAAATAATCCGATAAGAGTTCGCACTGTGCATCACTTGTCGTTTCCTGACTCAGTACTTCTTTCCCTTCATGATGACTTCGCTGTAGTGGTGCAGATTTTCCATGATCGCACCGGTGCCACGGACGACAGCGGTCAGGGGATCCTCTGCAACGTGGACGGGAAGATTGGTTTCCTTGCGGATGCGGGCGTTCAGGCCCTTGAGCAGGGCGCCACCCCCGGTGAGCATGATGCCGCGATCCAGGATATCCGCGGCGAGTTCCGGAGGCGTCCGCTCAAGAGTCGTTTTCACCGCTTCGACGATGGCGTTGATCGGCTCTTCCAGGGCATCGCGAATTTCGACGCTTGACGCCTCCACGGTTGTGGGCAGCCCGCCGACCAGATCGCGGCCTTTCACTCGCACGACCAGCTCCTGTTTGAGGGGGACCGCGCTGCCGACTTCGCATTTGATGATTTCAGCGGTTCGCTCGCCGATGAGCAGATTATGACTCTTTTTGAAATGCTGCATGATGGCACTGTTGAGCTCGTCACCCGCAATGCGGATGGATTCTTCCTGCACGATGCCGTTCAGGGCAATGACAGCGATTTCCGTCGTTCCGCCTCCGATATCGATAATCATATCCCCGACAGGTGCATCAACGGAGAGGCCGATTCCGATTGCGGCCGCCATGGGTTCGGCGACGAGGTAGACTTCCTTGGCTCCCGCATGTTCCGCTGCATCCCGCACGGCTCGTTTTTCGACTTCGGTGATGCCGCTGGGAACAGAAATCACAATGCGTCGGCTCGGGATCCAGCTGTTCATGATTTTTTTGATGAAAGCGCGCAGCATGCCTTCGGCGATCTCGAAATCGGCGATCACACCGTCGCGCATCGGACGCACCACCTGGAGATCACGGTGCGTTTTTCCCTGCATCTCCCGCGCATCGTTTCCGATGGCGATAATTTTCTTTGTGTTCTTGTCGAAGGCGACGATCGAGGGTTCGCTGAGTACCACCCCTTTGCCTTTGACCCACATAAGGGTGTTCGCCGTTCCCAGATCGATGGCGATATCATTTGTGAAGAGACTGAACAGACCCATAAAAGCTCGTTTTCGTCAGTGCTTGAAATGTCGGGTGCCGGTAAAAATCATCGCGATGTCATGAGCATCGGCGGCGGCGATCACTTCTTCGTCCCGTACAGACCCGCCCGGTTGAATCACGGCCGTTGCCCCTGCACGAACCGCCTCAAGTAGGCCGTCCGCAAACGGGAAAAAAGCATCCGAAGCAACGGCGGAGCCTGCGAGGGAAAGACCGGCCTTGCCTGCCTTGAGAACCGCCAGCGTGCTCGAATCGACACGGGACATCTGTCCGGCACCGATACCCAGGGTTCTCCGACTGTCGGTATACACGATTGCATTGGATTTGACATGCCGGGCAACCTTCCATGCAAAGCGCAGAGCCGCCTGTTCCGCCTCGCCAGGTTGTCGTCTGGTGACGACTTCCCATGTGGCGGGATCGTCTTCCGCGATATCGGCGATCTGACAAAGATAACCATTTCCGGTGGATTTAATATGCATGCGGGGCATTCGTCGTGCCGGGCGGCGATGCCGGATCAGGCGACGGTCGCGTTTGCGTCGGAGAATATCCATGGCATCGTCCGCGAAGGAAGGAGCGATGATCACTTCCGTGAACATTTCGTTGAGCTGTTCCGCAAGGCGGATGTCCACCTCACGGTTGAAGGCCAGAATGCCGCCGAATGCGGAAGCCACATCCGTTGCCAGCGCTGCCTCGTATGCGTCGAACAGATCCGGGCCGATGGCACAGCCGCAGGGATTCGTGTGCTTGATGATTGCTGCTGCAGCTTCGTCGAATTCGTCGATCAGCATCGCTGCAGCGTCAATATCAACGATGTTGTTGTAGGACAGCTCTTTGCCGTGCAGCTTCTCGAAGTCTGAAAAGAAATTCCCGTATAACGCGGCTGATTGATGCGGGTTCTCCCCGTAGCGCAACAGCTGTGTCATGTCCTCGGAAACGAGCAAATGATCGGGCAGGGCGGATGACGCCGCATCATCCGGTGCGAGATACGAGGCGATCGCATGATCGTAGTGTGCGGTGAGGGCGAAGACTTTGGCGGCGAGATTCCGGCGGGTTCCGAGTGACGTTCCACCCTCGGCGCGGATTTCATCGAGGACCGCAGTGTAGTCGGCGGGATCGCAGATGACGGTGACGGCGTCATGATTTTTCGCGGCGGAACGCAGCATTGCGGGCCCCCCGATGTCAATTTGTTCGATGCATTCACCGCGCGAAGCACCCGCCCGCACTGTGTTCTCGAAGGGATAGAGATTGATCACGACCAGGTCGATCAGGTCGATGTGCTGTTCTTCGATCTGACGGAGATGGGCCTCCTGGTCGCGACGCGCGAGAATCCCTCCATGCACCGCAGGATGGAGTGTCTTGACCCTGCCATCGAGCATCTCCGGAAAACCCGTTACGTCACGGACCTGGCGGACGGGAAGCCCTGCCTTGCTCAGCACCGACCACGTTCCTCCCGTGGAGATCAATTCCACTCCCTGCTCCGTCAGAAAGCGTGCGAACTCGACGATGCCGGTTTTATCGTATACGCTCAGGAGAGCACGTCGGATTGTCTGCATGATTCCTCTACTGTGAAATGAAAACCCTTCCGTCGGCAACCTTCACCCGATCCTGCGCGAACAGTTGCAGCGCCTCCGGAAAGATACGATGTTCGACCTCGAGCACACGGGCAGCCAGGGTCTCGGCGGTATCGCCTTCTTCGACAGGAACACACTCCTGCCGGACGATTGGACCACGATCATATTCCTCGTCGACCAGGTGCACGGTTGCTCCACTGACCTTGACCCCTGCCGCAAGCACTGCAGTGTGGACATGGCGACCGTACATGCCGGGGCCACCGAAGGACGGAAGTAGGGCAGGATGGATGTTGACGATACGGTGTCGGAACGCCCGGACGACATGTGCCGGAATCAACTTCAGATACCCTGCTAGAGCGATGAAATCCGCACCGTGATCATGCAAAAGCTCCAATATGTCGCCACCTCCATCCTTCGCATCATACCGGAGATGGACGGTCGGAATTCCCTGCGCAGCAGCCCATGACAACGCGGCGGCGTCGGTGTGATTGCTGAGGACGAGTCGTAGGTCGGCATCGAGGTGTCCACTGGCGATCGCAGAGTGAATGGCCTGCAGATTCGAACCTCTTCCCGATGCAAATACGGCGATATGCAGCATATGCTCCAATCCTTCCAAGACTTTCAAAGTACGGAAAATGGCCTTGTCAGTCAACGAATTCCAGGAACCCGATCGCCCTCCCTCAATGTTTCATAAGGTACCTGAGGTACTCACGAACTAGGTACTCATGCATTCGGAGCAAGTCATGGAATCTTTCGTCGGGAATGAAGACAAAATCTTCCGCTACATGCTGGACAACGGATATCCGGTCTATCATCTCAGCAATCTCTTTTACCGGGATGTGCAATACGCCATTCGGGATTATTTCCGTGACAACCACCGAAAGGATATCGGGTGGCGCGCGTCCGACCGAATGGCGCGGGAGCTGGTCGAAGACCTTGAGCGGCGTGGCGTTCTTCGTCCGCATGCAAAAAATACCTGGGTGCTTTTCGACGAGCAATATCGCCTTCCTTCCCAGCAGGATACACAGGCGGGGAGGGGTGCCGAAGCTGCGGAAGCGGTTGCCTGATTTTCCGTCTGCGGTTCGGCACCAAGCACCCCGGCAGATCCTTCTGACGACACGGCGTCGGTTTGTAACGAGGAGAATGGACTGGATTCAAAAGCCTATTTGTATTACGTTTCAATACTGAATTTTGACGATTATGCAGGAGTTGAGATATGAGTGAACAGACCGCAGACGCCATCGGCGAAATCACGCTGACCGACAAAGCCGTGGCAGAAATCGCTTCGATTCGGAACGAAAACAGCATACCCGATGAGTATTATCTTCGCATCGGAGTGAAGGGTGGAGGATGCTCGGGACTGACCTACTCTCTCGGTTTCGACGGTGACAAGCGGGATTCCGACGAAATCCTCGATATCAACGGTGTACGCATCCTCGTGGATGCGAAGAGCCTGTACTATCTCGACGGTACTGAACTCGATTACACCGACGGACTGAACGGAAAAGGTTTCGTGTTCAACAATCCCAACGCCGTCCGCAGCTGCGGTTGCGGATCCTCATTCGGCGTGTAACCAGGCGACAGTATCATCACCCTCGCCGTGTGTTTTGGCACACGGCGATTTTTTATGTGCGAAAACGAAACTTCTTTCTTCTTCCCGATGTTCTGACTGCATGCGGTTGGGAGGTGAATCAGTACTTTCGTCATTTTAGAGAGGAGCATACATGGCTTACGAATGGAAATTCAATCCGCGTCCATATTCCGATGAGGAAGCGAAGACATTGCTGCAGGATGTCGTCTCCGCGGAAACGTCTGATTGGCATTACAACAAGCATCACAAAGGATATGTCGCCGCACTGAATACGATCGAGAAGGGCCTCGAGAACGCCGACCGTGCCGCCGCGAACGGGAACTACAGTGAAATCGGTGAACTCAAGCGTCGTCTCACGTGGAATCATTCCGGTGCGCTGCTGCATGATGTCTATTGGGATAACATGGGCGGTGACGGTGACATCAATGCTGCACCGGAGATAAAAAAGGCGATCGAGGAGCATTTCGGCTCCTTCGATGCATGGAAGGAAGATTTCAAGGCTGCGGCTTTCTCCGCTAAGCTCAGCGGGTGGGGATTGCTCGTCTGGGATCGGCTGTATTCCGGTCGCTTGCTGAACGTGCTCGTCGATGAACATCAGTACGGCGCCATCTGGGGTGGCATCCCGCTCATCGCATGTGACGTGTTCGAACACGCCTATTACCATAAGGATGGTCCGGGTCGTGCAGCCTATATCGACAACTTCATCAACACGTTGCACTGGGGACGGATCAACGAACGATTCAAAGAATTCGCCGGCAAATAGCCTCCTGTCCCGGATCACACAGTCTGGCGCATTCCGTAACGCGCGGAATGCGCTTTTTCTTAGTACGAGCTGCTGTTGAGCATCGCAGCTTCAAGTGCTGCCGGATCAGTGAGCAGTGACCGCGCGATTCGTACGGCCTTATCATCACGCATCGTCACATGAATACGTTCGCGCTCTCCGATGACCTGCGAGGCGAATTCCAACTCCAGTCGCTGCTTCAATAGCGGCCAAGACCGGTCAAACTCGGCGATCACATTCCGTCGGACCTCGGAACGGAATGCTGTGAGCGCATCGATCGCTTCCTCCCGCATACCGTGACGGCGCGCGTTTATTTCGAGCTGTGCGACCTCCGTGAGCAGTGTGGAGCCGGTACACTGTGCAACGGAATCATAGAAAAGACGGAATTCTGCTTGCATCGTGTGATCGATGACCGGGAGAGCCGACAGGTGATGTCGGTTGTTGTACTGGACCACGAAATGGAAAAAGGTGTCGAGCTCCTCAATACACCGGAGAGCAGGGGGTAGTGTGTCCGGCACGACCGGGATATCCGGCCGTATCCCGTTGGATTCCGCGACCGGACGTGACAGCCGAAGGGTATGAAACACTGGTTCAGTCGTTGACGACATCGGGCGATCACTGCCTTTGCCGCCGGAATAAACGATGCGCTGAATGCAGCGACCGGAGGGGATGTAATACCGCGATGTCGTCAACTTGAGGACGGCATTGTGGCTGAGCGGCACCAGGGTTTGCACCAGTCCTTTTCCGTACGTACGCTCACCGAGAATGACAGCGCGGTCGAGATCCTGCAGTGCACCCGCAACGATTTCGGATGCACTCGCACTGCGTCCATTGACAAGGACGGCCAGTGGGACATGTTCGCTGATCGCCGTTTCACGTGCACGATAATCCCGGGCGTAGGCAGGCTGCCGGCCTCGCATGGAAACGACAGGTGTTCCTGGTTGCACAAATTGGTCGACGAGTGCAACGGCCGCCTCCAGTAATCCTCCCGGATTATCCCGAACATCCAGGATCACACCGGTGACTGGCTCGCCATCGAACGCGGCTCGAAGCACGGCCCGCACACTGTCTGCGCTGCTCCGGGTGAATCGACTGATACGCAGATACAGCGTTCCGTCATCGAATCGTGCTGCATACGGAAGCGGATCCAGGATCACGTCACGACGTCGAACGACAAGGTCGAGCGAATCGCTGACACCCGGCCGGCGAATGACCAGGCGCACAGTCGTTCCCGGCGCTCCGCGCAGCAGGAGCCGTAAATCAGTGATCCACTCGTCCTGGAGCGACATCCCGTCAACTCGGAGAATGACATCCCCGATACGGAGATTGGTCAGTGGGCGAATTTCCTCGTAGATGTCGCTGATGGTGTGGACACCATTCCGATGACGGACCTTGATTCCCAATCCACCGTAACTGCCGCGCGAAAGCGCATCGACCTCACTGTTCTCACGCTGTTCGATAAATTCCGCATAGGGATCGAGGCTGCTCAGCATCCCTTCGACACCGGCTTTCAGCAGTGCATCGGGAGAGACGTCGTCGACGTACTCCGTGAGAACCTGACGGTACACCATACCGACAAGATCAAATCCCCGCAGGATTCGCTGGGTCGTGTCATCGACCGCGGCGGTGATCACAAGTGCCAGTGGAATGACCAGCAGCAGAATTCGGCGTGACACCGGTAGGCGTTTCCATGTATCGCTCATGATGACTCCTTACGGGAAGGACGGCGCGACGACACTGCATCCCAGATTGCCTTCGCAATGTCCTCGATCGGTTGCATACCGTTGATGGTGATGAAACGGGACGGAGCTTCTGTCGCGATTGCCTGATATCCTGTACGAACGGCTTGGAAGAACGATGCGTCCAGTGCTTCCATACGGTCAATTTCTCTTCCCTGCAATGCTCTCCGACGGTAGCTTTCATCGACGGAGATGTCGATGAAAAACGTGAGATCCGGTTCGATACCATGCGTTGCCAGGCGGTGCACACTGTTGACGGCCTCGATGTCGAGCCCGCGTCCAAAACCCTGATACGCCGTGGAGGAATCATGAAAGCGGTCAGCGATCACGGTTGTCCCGGATGTCAGTACAGGCGCGATGATTTCCCGAAGCAGCTGGGAACGGGCCGCGGAGAAGAGGAGGAATTCCGTTACCGCATCCATCGCGACATGGCTGCGGTCGAGTAACAGCTCACGGATTTTTTCCGAAATGATGGTTCCACCCGGTTCCCGCACGACCAGGACCTCTTCTCCCTGCAATCGCAATCGATCGGTGAGCAGGGAAATCTGCGTTGATTTTCCGGAAAAATCGATGCCTTCGAACGTGATGAACATGCTCTTTCTCTGACCTCGTCAGGAACGTGGATGAAAAGTACGATGAACTTCTTTCAGATACTCACGGTCCACGTGCGTGTAAATTTGTGTCGTGCTGATGTCAGCGTGTCCGAGCATCTCCTGGACGGAACGCAGGTCGGCGCCGCCTTCGAGAAGATGCGTCGCGAAGGAGTGCCGGAACGTATGCGGATGCACATCCATGCGGATACCCGCGGCCGCTGCATATTTCTTCGTGATGGTGAGGATGCTCATGCGGCTCAGTCCGCCGCCCCGGTGATTGAGGAAGAGTACGGGTGTCGGGCGGTCACGCTTCTGCAGATGTGGACGAACAGACCGCAGGTATTCCTGTGTCCATGTGGCGGCGATACTTCCGAGCGGAATGATGCGCTCCTTGCTTCCCTTGCCGAAGACGCGAACGAGCGCCTGGTCGAACAATACCTGGTCGACCGGAAGATGCGTCAGTTCGCTGACCCGCATCCCCGTTGCGTACAGCATCTCGAGGATGGCGCGATCACGCAGACCGAGCCGGGTTGCGGTATCCGGCTGTTCGAGAATCGCCGCTGCTTCATCCTGCGTGAGCACGAGCGGCAGATGCCGTGTCAGCGTCGGTGTGTCGAGACGTTCGGAAGGATTGGTATCGCAAAGTCCCTCACCGAGGAGGAAGCGGTGGAAATGGCGGATGGCGGAGATAGCCCGCGCCATGGAGGCGGCGGCGAGTCCCGCCTGCTGCAGTGCCGTCAGAAAATCCGTTATGTGTGAGAGGGATACGACGGAAGGGGTGGACACATCCCGCTCTTCGTCGAGCCAGGAGAGGTAGCGGCTGATGTCGAGCATGTAAGCACTGATGGAGTGCTCGGAGAAACCGCGTTCGATGGTGAGGTAGGTTCTGAAGCCCGTGAGGGCGGTCTTCATCGCCGGTTGCATCAGAAGGAATCCAGTTTCTTGATGCGCTGCAGCAGGGCGTCCGTCGTGGATGGGAGGTTGAGCAGCTTGGATGTCCGCTCGGCAATCTTTTTCGCTGCGGCGGCCTCTTCCTCGCTGGGGTATTTGATCCGGTTGTGATGAATGCCGGTAAGAATATTCAGAAAACTCTGCTTGACGACGGACAGCTCACGAAATGTGAGATCGCAGTTCTCCAGTTCTCCGTCCGCGAGACGTTTCGCGACGATCCGTTCGATGAGTTCACGAATGTTCTCGATGGTGGGTTCGTCGATAGCCCGCGTCGCTGCCTCGATCGTATCGGCAAGCATCACGATTCCGGTTTCCTTCGAATAGGGTTTCGGTCCCTGATAACGGTAGAGCTCCGGCGGTACGGGGCCCTCGGAGTTCGCCTTTTCTTTCTCGTAAAAATAGGTGACAAGGGTGGTGCCGTGATGCGCGGGAATGAAGTCGATGACGCGGTCCGGGAGATTGTGTTCCTTTGCAAGCTCGATGCCACGGAGAACATGGTCAATGATCCTCCGGGCACTGTCACGTGGTGTGAGACTGTCGTGGATGTTCTGATTGCCGATCTGGTTCTCAACGAAATACTCGGGTTCCAGCATCTTTCCGATATCATGATAATAGGCGCCAACGCGGGCGAGCGTCGCATTCGCTCCGATGGCTGTCGCAGCAGCCTCCGCCAGTGTCCCCATCACAATACTGTGATGGAACGTCCCCGGGGCACGGCTGGACAAATCCCGCAGGAGCGGATGATTGAAATCCGAGAGTTCCAGCAGAGTGAGGTCTGTGGTGATGCGGAAAACCCTCTCAAAAAAGATCAGGAGTCCGAAGGTGATGACGGGGGAAAGAATGGAATTTGCCAAGGCATATGCCATGGCCTCAGCCATGTCCAGAAACGGGATCGCACGTTCAAGTCCGTTGACCAGGATAATGAAAGCATACCCGAGAAAAATGAATGAAAGCGAGCGAAAAATCTGTGTGCGGTTCTTGATGTCACGCACCGTGTATATTGCCAGAGAGCCGGCGACGACCGAAGCAAGAATGATTGAATACTCATTGCCACGTAAAGCACCGATGAGAAAGGAAATCGAGACGGTCGTATAGAATGCCACGCGGGAATCGAAGATGACGGTCAGCAGCATCGCTGCAGCAGGAACGATGATGAGGAATTGAACCGGACCGCTCACCGGGAGGGTGAATGTAAGATAGGCCAGAAAGGCGATCAGCAAAATGATGACGCTGATGAGCAGCAGGCGGGAATTATCCCCGATGATTCGCTTGCGGAAGAGCGAAAGATAAATCACCGGGAGGAACAGGATGGCAATGGTATGGCCGATGCGGCCCAGGAATTGCAATACCTGGTTTCCGTCATCCGAGTCCAGCGCTTTCTTGCGCATGTAGGAATCAAGCTTCGCCTTGATTTCCGGAGTAATGAGTTCATGGCGACTGACGATGCGTTCGTTTTCCTTGACGATGCCGTCAGTGCGCATGACATTGTTCATGGCCGCCTGGATGGCGAACTGAGTGCGGGCATTGTTGTAGAGGATATTCGGTTTGAGCAGAGGATAGACAAGCGCGGTCAGGAACTCCCTCCCGGCGCTGTCATCCCCGAAATGATCCGCAAAGCGCGCCTGCAGCACCTCTGCGACCTCCCGGTGATCGTAAAATTCCTTGACCGGTTTACGTATTTCGGTCGTACTGTCCACGCGGATTGCAAGCACATCCTGCTGGAAGTCGTCCTTCTCCCGGTCAAGAAAACCTTTCCCGTAGATGTGCCGAATGGAGTTCTGCAGGACCGACTCGATCGCACGGATTTGTGCCGTGCGGTTGTCGTCGCTCCAAAGTGTGAGCCAGTACCGCCATTGCCGCGAGGACAGGCGCACAGGATACTGGGGATTTTGAGCGGCGATACGACTGAGACTGTCCGCAAGCGCGTTAGACCGCGCGGATCGTCCGCGACGCGACAACTCGTCGGCAACATTGTTGGCATCGCGTTGCAGCAATTTCAGCATGCGGCCCAGGGAATCGAGCACAGCACATTCCACCTCCGGAGCCTGATCAAAGCTGGGTGGAGTGTTCAAGGCGGCTTGACGTCGCTCCTCCTCGACAACTGCAGCATCTCGATAAATGGAAAACGCCATCGGCGCGATCAGGTCATCCTGAATCCAGATGTCGCCTTCCTTGTATTCATACTGATATTCGAGCCCTTTGGGGAACAGCTGCGAGATCACAATCACAAGCACGACCGCGAGCGTGATTTTCATGGCCATGCTGTTTTGAAGAAAAGATCCGATTCCTTGCGTCTCGTCGGAACGTGAGGGCTGATGTTCGGTCATGTGCACTGTGTATCGTTATCGAAATGCCGTCCGGTGCCGGAGAATCATACGGAAAAAATCTGCTGCGCCGCCGTCCGAGTGGGATTTCGATGTCACGAGATCGGCAGCTGCGCGAACGGCATTGTTTCCGTTTTTCATCGCGGCGGACACTCCCGTGAATTTACACATTTCCACGTCGTTTGTGTAATCACCGATCGCAGCGGATTCGCGTCTGTGAATGCCGAGCTCCTCAAGGACTGCACGGACGCCGGTCGCCTTGTTGACATGTCGGAGACGCACCTCGAGATAGTAGCGATCGCTGCCACTGCCGCTCTGATAGGTGATGCGTTGCAGACGGGATCCGTAGCGTCGGGCCAGCGTCACCGAGAGTTTCTGGATGGCGATGTATGGTCCACCGGCACAGAAAGCCACCGTCTGTTGATAATATGGTCGAAGGGAGCCGACACGGAACATTTCCTCTTCGCGCGCACGAAGGTAGCGCGGCAGAACCGGACGCTCATCCAGACTCATCGTTCCCTCCACCGTGAACAGGGACCAGCTGAGAGCTGCCCCGTCAACAGTATGCTGGAACTCCTCAAGCAGAGTGAATACCGCAGGGGGCAGTGGTGCCTGCAGGAGCACGGTGGCATCCGCACGCTTGACGAGAGAACCGTTCAGGGAAATGACCGGTGCTTCAGGATCCAGATCTGCCGCATAGCGCCGCGTGAACCCATCGGTTCGTCCCGAGGCCAGGACCAGACGTATTCCGTGGCGCCGCATCTCCGACACCGCATCCGCTACGACGTCCAGGACGGTATTGTCGCTGGTCAACAGTGTTCCATCGAGGTCGCAGAAGACGCAGCGAACCGAGGGGAGACGTTGGATGCGACGAGCGCGGCTTTCAAAAAGACGAATCATGCGTTGTCGCTCTTTCCATGCGTGCCAGGAGGTACCAGAGTGCCGGAATGGTTGCACCGGCGATCGCTGCCCAGAGCAGGACATTCATGGTGGTACCGAAAAAGAACTCCGCCGAGAGGAAAAGTACGGAATAGATGAGAATAACCCCAAGGAACCAACCGGCGAGACGGTATCCCATCCCCCTGTCCCGCGGAAGGTCTTTGTGCAAACGCACGACAGGACCCCAGGCGCCGGCAGGTCGGACACGCCGATAGAAGGCGGAAAGAACCGTCGCGGATGTCGGACGCGTGAGGTATGTCAGGGAGATCCATGTGACAGTAGTGAACCCGACGATCAGAAACATCGATTGCGGGAATGCTATCTGTGCATCAGGAGACAGGGCGTTGTAAAGGAGGATGGATGCATACACGATCACCGGCACGATGGTCGCAGCGATCTCACTCCATGCATTGACGCGCCACCAGTACCACCGGAGGAGGAGGACCAGACCCAGTCCCGCTCCGCTCTCGAGAATGAAACGCCAGGCTCCCGCGATGCTGTCGATGAAGAGGGTGAGGAGGAGAGAAAAGGCCATCAGCAGCACGGTTGTGACACGTGAGGCAAACACATAGTGCTTCTCCGATCGGCCAGGGGCAATGAACCTGCGCCAGAAATCATGAATGAGATACGACGTTCCCCAGTTCAGATGCGTTGCGATCGTAGACATGTAGGCTGCGAAGAAGGCTGCCACCATCAGGCCCTTGAGACCTGCCGGCAGAAAATCGTTCATCGCAAAAATGTAACCCATTTTCGGATTCGTCGCCGTGAGTTCCGGGTACAGAAGCAGCGCTGCCAGACCGACGAGTATCCAGGGCCAGGGACGGATACAGAAGAACGCGATCTGAAAGAAAAGAACGGCAAAGACGGAGTGACGTTCGCTTTTCGTACTCATCATGCGCTGGGCCACATATCCGCCGCCTCCCGGTTCTGCGCCGGGATACCAGGACGCCCACCACTGTATGCCGATATACGCCACAAAAGCGCCCGCAGAAAGTGCGAGGATTCCCCCGGCGCCTTCCTCCACTGATCCGATTACCGGCAGGATGCGCAGGGTGCCTCCGGGCAGCGCTTTCGCCATTTCCTCGAGTCCGCCAATGGCGGGCGAGTCGACCACCAGAACCGCCAGGATGATGCATCCCGCCATGGCAATGAAAAACTGTACTGCATCAGTGACGGCGACCCCCCAGAGCCCGGAAAGGGATGAGTAGACGGCAGTGAAGAGCATGGCTGCGGCGATGTACCAGAAAACTTCTCCGGCAGGCACGTCAAACATTCCTTCCAGTATCGTCGCCATGGCGACATTCACCCAGCCCATAATCACGGCATTCATGAACAGTCCGAGGTAGACGGCACGGAATCCCCGCAGGAATGCGGCTGGACGACCTGAATAGCGGATTTCAATGAATTCGAGATCGGTCATGATACCCGCACGTCGCCACAGGTGTGCGAAGAAGAAGACGGTGAGCATTCCTCCGATCGCCATGTTCCACCAGAGCCAGTTGCCCGCGATGCCGTTGGCGGCTACCAGTTCCGTCACAGCGAGTGGAGTATCCGCAGCGAATGTCGTCGCGACCATCGACAGACCGGCCAACCACCAGGGGAGATTTCTTCCGCTGAGGAAAAATTCCTCCGTGCTCCGCCCTGCACGCCGGGCGTAGTACACACCGATAAGGATGGTGAAGAGAAAATATGCACCGAGTATGCTCCAGTCGAACCAGCTCACGCGGAATCACCTCCGCCGTCTCTTCGGGAAAAGAGGTATGCTGCTGCCATGGCTGTGATAAACGTGAGAAGACAACCCGACAGAGTGTACCAGGTCCACGCCAGCGGTGTCAGCAGAATGATAAGTCCATTCCCGGCAATGCCGACGAAAAATCCGATGCCGGCCGCCCGAGTAGTGATGCGGAAGCGGAGCAGAGACAGAAGAAAGAGACCGAGCAATCCACCGTAGGTGTAGGAAGCGATACTCAGGGCGAGTTCGACGACGGTCTGCGGTGTGCGGATGAACAGGAGCGCGATGAGCAGGAGAACAAGACTCCAGAAAAAGGCGAGACCGCGAGACCAGGTCAGAGCGCGTTCCGGGGAGAGGGGTGTCCGTCGCAGAGGGATGACGAAATCGAGCATGGAAGAGGAACTGAGCGCGCTGATGGAACTCGAGAGGGTGGACATCGCCGCCGCCAGGATGCCGGCGACAATGAGTCCGGTGATTCCGGTGGGCAACTCCCGCAGAATAAAGAGGGCGAAAACCTCATTCGCCGTGTACTCGGCACTTTCGAAATACAGGGATAGCAATGCACCAATGAACAGGAAAAGGGAGAACTGCAGGAAGATCACAACGCCCGAAAGTATCATCGCCCTGCGAGCAGGGGCGGGAGAGCCCGCGGCAAGGACGCGCTGCACAATGAGCTGGTCGGTGCCGTGCGATGCCATGGAGAGGACCGCACCACCGACAACTCCACCAACCAGCGTGTACGGTTCCGTCAAAAGCCCGATCCATCCGCCATCCGGAAGGAGCTTGACGACCTGCAGTTTCCCGCTCTCGAACAGGATATGCACCTGAGACATACAATCCCCGGGAAGAAGGCTGCTGAGGATGGAAATCGAAATGACTGCGCCGAAGATGTAGATTCCCCACTGTGCGACATCTGTCCAGATGACTGCGCGGATTCCACCGAAGTAAACATAGATCAGCGTAAGGAGTGTGAGCGCAGACATCGCGATCACGTATACGGTGAAGGGATTTGCACCAGGGAACAGACCGAAGCCCTCGATAAGCAGAGCGAGCGGAATGGCCGTTGTATAGAGGCGCACACCGTCCGCAAAAACGCGAGTCCCCATGAACACAGCCGATGCGCTGCGCCGGAGTTGCGGACTGAATCGGCGTTCGAGCACCGCATAGGCGGTGGATACTTCTCCCTCGAAATACCGGGGGATAAGAAAGATAGCAACAGCAACCCGTCCGAGAATATATCCTGCTGCGAGCTGCAGAAAGACCAGCGACCCGCCGTACGCGACACCCGGGAGGGAAAGG
>JAFGKR010000143.1 GCA_016928515.1 Bacteroidota bacterium
CTCCACCTCCGGCAGGCAGGGTGGCCGGAAGGATATTCCTATCACGTGCAGGCGACGGACGATGACCGGCTCTGGGTTTCGTTCTACAGCCAGGCGATTGCCGTCTTTGATATCCGCCGGAATTCGCGGCCTGATGCGGATCTGCCTCTGCTGCAGATCGTCATGCCCGTTGCAGGGTTGCCGGATCCCGATCCCTTCTGCTTCGTCATTGACCGCCGGTTCCGACTGTGGACAAAGATAAGAATATCGGATGCAGCCGTCCTCGATGTGCGGAAAAGCCCCGTTCCCCTCCGATTATTTCAGAACTTTCATTCGGATATCCGGACGTTATATGAGGACGAGGATGGAACCATCTGGCTGGGCGGCTATAACGGCGGCGTTTTTTTTTATGACGACTCGCTGCTGCAGCGTCCCGCTTTCCATCGGCTTGCCGACCCGGCCATTGCGAGCGTCCGGGCTTTCTGCCGCGATCGGAGGGGCAGGATGTGGATCGGGACAATGGACGGGTTGCTGGTGGAAACGGCAACCGGCTGGAGGACATTCGACACGCGCACCGGACTACCGAACAATCGCGTGGGTGCCCTCGCACAGGGACCGGATGGAAGGATGTGGATCGGGACGCAAACCGGGATCGTTTCACTGCGTGAAGATCTTGGAGCCATATATCGATACCCTGGATTTACGGACAGCCCCATCAGTGCCTGCGGTGTTCAGAAGGATGGTTTCGTCTGGGTCGCGACAGCGTTCGGGCTGACCTTCTATGACAGAACACGCAGTCATCATGATACGACTCCTCCTGTCGTCCGGCTCAGTGCGTTCGCCGTGAACGGCTCACCGCGTCCGTATGTGAACGGCGTGCAACTTTCACACACCGACAACAATGTCCGTGTCGACGTCGCCGCCATTCGTTTGCGGAACGCGCGGGAGGTCCGCTATCAGTACCGTTTCCCCGATATCGATTCCACATGGAGCACGCCATCTTTTTCACGCAGTCTTTCGTTTCCGGCACTCCAGCCCGGGTTCTATCTTATCGAAATTCGGGCTCTGACCGCAGAACTGGTGCCGAGCAGGGAACCGCTCAGTCTGCGCTTTACCGTCACCGCACCGTTCTGGCAGCGGTGGTGGTTTTACCCGGGTGTTCTCCTTCTTGTCGGCCTTGCAGTTGCATTGCTCTACCGTTTGCGTCTTCAGCGGCTGCTCGCGGCCGAGCGCCTGCGGACGCAGATTGCAGCGGATCTGCACGACGACATCGGTTCCGGTCTGACACGCATCGCCATGCTGAGTGACGTCATGCTGCAGCAGACGCGGCAGCGGTCCGGGGATTCGACGACAGCGTCACCACCTGAACAACTTTGGAACACGATCACCCGCACCGGCACCATCGCCCGTGAACTTGTCGAGAGCATGAGTGACGTTGTCTGGTCGCTGGATCCCCGCAATGACACGGTCGGGCAGCTTGCAGATCGCCTACGGGTTTTTGCCAATGATCTGGCGGACGGAGCGGAAATTCGGCTCAATTTCATGGTCAGCGATCCGGCCCGGCAGCTGCGGCTCCACGCCGAGATCTCACGGGCACTGCTTCTGGTCATCAAGGAAGCACTGAACAACGTGGTCCGGCATGCGGCGGCTTCCAATATCCATGTCCGTATCGATACCGGAGACTCTGTCCTGCGTTTTGTCATCGAAGATGACGGCGCTGGATTTGATACCGCCGCACCTTCGCGCCGCAGTGGTCTGGCACACATGGAACAGCGCGTGACTTCCTGCGGGGGTACCCTGCGTATCATCTCCGCTCCCGGTGGCGGAACGCGTATCGAGGGAAGCATTCCGCTCGGACGAAAAAACTGAACACTTGTTCTGTTGACCTCCTTCCTGCGATTGGCTATTGTTGCATATGATCAATCCCCCTGTGTCAACTGTGATCTCCGTCGCCATCGTCGATGACGATCCGGAGGTCTTGTCGAATCTCAGCTGGATGATCGATCAGGCGGAAGGCTATCGCTGCACCGGAAGCTATGCAAGTTGTGATGCCCTGTTCAGCGAACTGGCGGAACCCCTCCCGGATGTCATCCTGATGGACATCGGATTACCCGTGAAATCGGGCATCGAGTGCACGCGCGAACTCAAGCGCATGCACCCGGGCATCCGCATCGTCATGCAGACGGTGTATAGCGACGACGAGAAGATTTTCGAGTCCCTCCGCGCAGGCGCCGTCGGCTACATTCTGAAGAAATCTCCCATCATCAAAATTCTGCAGGCGATCAGCGATGCGTACGAGGGAGGCGCGCCGATGTCGGGCGAAGTCGCCCGCCGTGTGCTGGCGTTCTTCCACGAGCCGGACCTGGAGGATGAGATGTCCACTCTCTCGGCGCGGGAGAAGGAAGTTCTCGAATTGCTGGTGGAAGGTCTCAGTTACAAGGCCATATCCGACAGGCTGTACCTGAGCCTGCACACCGTCCGCTTTCACATCCACCATATCTACGAAAAGCTGCACGTCCGCTCGCGCGGGGAAGCGATGGCGAAAGTGCTGTCACACAAACCTCCGCAGTAGAATCCTTCCCCTACAGGCAACGCGCACGATATCACCCGTATCTGGAACCCGAAAGGATATTACACCACGGCGGTCATGCGTTCTCCGCTGCAAGCGGATCAGCATGACCGCACATGGATCGGTGGTATCGGGAGACCACCTTCAGCCCACAATCCCACCCTCGCAACTGCCTACTTCACATTCACCAACACCTCGATAACGCCGTTTGCCGGACCATCATAATTCTGCAGGGCTTTGCCGAGGACTGCGCCCGTGGGATAGATTTCCATCCCACCGACGATGACGGGAACCGCCTTCATCGCGTGTCCGGGTATGGAGGATGTCACCAGAAGGTCGCCGCGGCGGATGGGACCGTTCTCCGCACAGACCTTCGTCGGAATGATGCCGAGCACGCCGAGGGGGATGAGATGACTGATGTCCTCGCTCGCGCGGGCCGTGGTGAGCATCACGCCCGGCTTCGTGGCGTA
>JAFGKR010000144.1 GCA_016928515.1 Bacteroidota bacterium
ACCCAGAAAAGAACCTCACGTCCCGGCGCTGTAATCGTCGATGTACGCCTTCTGTTCGGCCGTGAGCTTGTCGATCTTGTAGCCCATGGTCCTGAGCTTTAGCGCGGCGATCTCCTGATCCTGCTCGACCGGGATGTCATGCACGGCGACATCCAGATGCTTGCCTTTCCTCGCCAGCTCGGCAAGACGGATCTGCGAGAGGAACTGGTTTGCGAAGGACATGTCCATCACCTCGGAGGGGTGACCTTCGGCAGCGGCGAGATTGACCAGGCGTCCCTGCGCCAGCAGGTAGATGCGGCGGCCGTTCTTCTTGATGATGTATTCCTCGTTGTTCGCGCGGATGGTACGCTTGCTCTTCTTGATTTTCTCCAGCTCGGGGATGTTGATCTCGCAGTCGTAGTGTCCGGTGTTGCAGACCACTGCACCGTCTTTCATCATCTGGAAATGCCGATCACGGATAACGTCCTTCACCCCGGTGGCGGTGATGAAGACGTCCCCCACCTTCGCGGCCTGGTCCATTGTCATGACTTCGTGTCCTTCAAGCGTCGCCTTGAGGGCTGCGGTCGCCTTCACTTCGGTGACGATGGTATTGGCGCCGAGCCCCTTCGCGCGGTCGGCCACGCCTCTGCCGCAGTGCCCGTAGCCCGCGACGACGACATTCTTTCCGGCGATCAGGATGCTCGTCGCGCGGAGGATGCCGTCGAGGGTGGACTGTCCCGTGCCGTAAACGTTATCGAAATCCCATTTCGTCTCGGCGTCGTTTACCGCGATGATGGGATACTGAAGTTCGCCGGCTTCGGACATGGCCCGCAGGCGCTGCACACCGGTAGTGGTTTCCTCGGTTCCACCGAGGATGTCCGGGATAAGTTTGCGATGCTTGTTGTGGATGGTGAAGATCAGATCGGCACCGTCGTCGAGAGTGAGATTCGGTTTGAAATCCAGCGTGCGCTCGATTGCCCAGTAGAATTCCTTCACGTTCATGCCGTGCCAGGCATAGATGGAGGTGCCCTTCGCGGCGAGTGCGGCGGCGACTTCATCGTTGGTGGACAGCGGATTGCAGCCGCTCCAGCTCACATCGGCGCCCGCGGCGGCGAGCGTTTCCACCAGTACCGCGGTTTCCTTGGTCACATGCAGGCAACCCGCGATGCGGAAACCCTTGAGCGGCTTGCTTTTGCTGTATTTCTCGCGCAGTGCCATCAGCACCGGCATGCGGCTCTCCGCCCATTCGATTTTCATGCGGCCTTCGGTGGCGAGACGAATATCCTTGACCTTGTAATTCTTCTTGGCTTTAGCCATCAGGGGATTTCTCCTGTAATGAAAAAACGGTTATACAAGTTGCTTTTTGATGTCCTTGACGAGATCGAGCTTCTCCCATGTGAAGTCCTTTTCGTCACGTCCGAAATGTCCGTACGCCGCGGTGGCCCGATAAATCGGACGACGGAGTTTCAGTCGCTCGATGATGCCGTGTGGTGTCAGATCCACGTTCTTCTGAATCCAGCGTTCGATGACGGAATCAGTGACGCCGTTTTTCGCGGTGCCATGCGTATCCACATGCACGGATACCGGTTTGGCGACGCCGATCGCATATCCGATCTGAATCGTGCATTCGTCGGCGACGCCCGCGGCGACGAGATTTTTCGCGAGATGCCGCGTGGCGTACGCGGCGCTGCGGTCCACCTTGGACGGATCCTTGCCGCTGAACGCGCCGCCGCCGTGAGGAGCCCAGCCGCCGTAGGTGTCCACGATGATCTTGCGTCCGGTGAGCCCGGAATCACCGTGCGGCCCGCCGATCTCGAAGCGACCGGTGGGATTCACGTGCAGCTTGTATTTTTTTGACAGCAGTTCTTCCGGGAAGACGGCGGGAATGACATGCTCGAGGATGTCTTCACGGATTTTCTTCTGCGTCACGCCCGGATCATGCTGGGTGGAGATCACAATCGTATGCGCGCGTTGCGCCGCCCGGCCTTCGTACTCGAAGGTCACCTGGGACTTGGCGTCTGGACGCAGGTACGGCATGACGGTGGGATATCTCTTCCGCAGATCCGCAAGACGATGCACCAGCTTGTGGGAATAGAGAATGGGCTGCGGCATGTACTCTGGAGTCGCGTTCGTGGCATAGCCGAACATGATGCCCTGGTCGCCCGCTCCGCCGGTTTTCACGCCGCGGAAGATGTCGGGGGACTGCTGGTGGATATGGGACGCGACGCCGCAACTGTCGGCATCGAAACGGTATTTCGGATCGGTGTATCCGATGGAGCGAACGGTGTTGCGCACGATTTCCTGCACGTCGACGTAGGCATCCGTTGTGATCTCACCGCCGACCAGCACGAAGCCGGTGGTGGTAAAACACTCGCATGCCACGCGCGCATTCGGGTCGTCGTTGAGGATGCTGTCGAGCACCGCGTCGGAGATCTGGTCGCAGATCTTGTCGGGGTGTCCTTCAGACACGGATTCGGAAGTGAAGAGATATGCCATGGATGGAGTTCCGTTCTATTATAGTTGAGGAAGTGTCGGTCATGCAGATGCCGTAGTTCTGCCCCCGGTGATCCTGCAGCTTACAGGCTCAGTACCGGTCCTCATTCTCCGTCTGTTGTGTGATCGCGGAGTGCTCTCCAGACGGTGCGGGAAGTTCAGTGGCACCGCACAAGTTCCCGGCAGAATGCGGTATTATTAAAATGTACGGGATTTTTTTTTGAGATGAAACCGGATCGGGGACTGCCCAAATCCGCACGCAACAATACAGGGTATATTGTCTGTGCCCAGGCCGCCTTCGCCGCATGGTTCCGGATCGCCTGCCTTGCCTGCAACATCATGCATGCCGTGCGGACAGCATGGCCCGACGAGGCCGTCAGGAAAGCAAAACGCCTCCGCTTCGTTATCATCAATGTGACCGGGCGCTTCTCGCGTGATCGTCGCAAAATCACGCTGCATCTGTCGGCGACGAAGGAATGGATACAACACCTGATGACACTCTTTGACAGCTTCCCATTGCGAACGCAGCCGACGGGATAGCTCCGAACGCCTTCCTGACCGATCACACGTACCGAATTCCGGAATGATCCACATCCGATACGACCATCGGGGGCGGAGCTATGTCCGCATACACGTGATGTGAGATACAATTATCCAGATAACAGCGATATCGGATTCGGTACATGCGTACTGACGCCTCAGCCGCGACCGACTGCACGAAAAATATCTGGAACAGACCTCCAAAAAAACCTGCGTGCGGATTTGGGATTCGCAATTTGCTCTTGCATGGAATAACCATGAATTCTATATTTAAGATCGCTGCCATCCTAGCTCAGTTGGTAGAGCAGCTCACTCGTAATGAGCAGGTCGTCGGTTCGAGTCCGATGGATGGCTCCAGCGCAGGAACCCCGCCGGAAATCGGCGGGGTTTTCCTATTTTATCCTCCATGCATCTGCTGCTCATCGACAACTTCGACTCCTTCACCTGGAATCTCGCCCAGCTCTTCCTGGCGCTGGACTGCAGGGTGACCGTGCGACGCAACACGACGGCCATCGAAGAGCTGCTCACCCTTCAACCGGATGCGCTCGTGATTTCACCCGGTCCCGGAACACCACGTGACGGTGGGGTGAGCGCCGCTGTCCTGGGATACTGGAAGGATCGACTTCCCTTCCTCGGCGTCTGCCTCGGCATGCAGATCCTGAATGAATTCTTCGAGGGTCGTACGGTGCACGCCCCGCAACCGGTACACGGCAAGGCCCATCCGGTGCGGCACGACGGCAGCGACCTGTTCTCGTCTCTCCCTTCCCCCATCCGCGCGGCGCGCTATCATTCCCTCGCCGTCGAACGACGCTCCCCCGCATTGAAGGAGCAGGCATGGAGCGAGGACGGCACCGTGATGGCAATCCGCCATGTATCGCTCCCGCTCTTCGGCGTGCAGTTCCATCCGGAATCCTTCCTTACCGAACATGGGGAAACGATGGCACGGAATTTCCTGGGTATCGTCCGGCGACACGGAGGAGGGGTATGAACAATCCATCGAACGGGATCGGTGCAATGCTCGACGGACTACGGTGGGACGCCGCGTGGGAGACACTCCCCGCCTGCAGCGCAGCGGAATTTGCGGAAACTGCATCACACCGCGCCGCCGGCCTCCCTCATGTCATCCTCCTCAGTGGAAGTGAACACGACTGCAGCCGGCGTTCGATCGCGTTTCTTCGTCCGACCGCCATCCTGCGCGTGAAAGGCGACATCGCGACACTGATCACGGCACGGGAGACACTGCGGGAGACCGGCGATCCGTTTTCCTTTCTCCAGGCCGCGTCCGACGGTCTGCGTGCTTCGTGGGATACGCACGCCACGCATGCGCGGGCGCATGCATCTCCGGAGGATTCCGGTCCGGTACCGGATTTCCCGCAGGCCATGATCGGCGGCTATGTCGCCTACGAAGCGGCGCATGCGATTGAACGACTGCCCTCCAGTACCATGGACGAACTCGCACTCCCCGACCTGTTCTTCCTCTGGCCGTCGGAACTGCTGCTGCACGATGGGGACAGCGGCGCCGTCACGCGTGTGCTGCTGACATGGCGATTCGGCGGGAAGCTGCTCCCCGTCCTTGATGCTTCTGCATCACCGCACGATGCACGCGGCAACAATGCCGCGGTTTCGGCAACACCGGTTGAGTCGAGCGGGGAACATGATTCTCACGCTCCAGTGATGACACGGGACAATGGCAATGATGCAATTTCTGCATCACTCCGCCGGTCGTTCTCACGGCAGGAATACGAGGACGCCGTGCAGCGAATCCGTGCACATATCCACGAGGGAGATGTCTACCAGGTGAATCTCTCGCAGCGCTTCGTCTTCCCCCTGGCCGAATCGCCCTTTTCCTTCTGGCTGCGTCTGTTTGCGGAGAATCCCGCGCCGTTTTACGCATGGGTGGACGCGGGCGACCATCAGATCGTGAGCACGTCGATGGAACGACTGTTCGCGGTGGGGAGGATGTGCACAGAGTCCACGGAGGCGGGCACAGATTCCACGGAGGCGGATGAAATGAGGAGGTATTGGATAGAGACGCGGCCGATCAAGGGGACACGGCCGCGGGGAAAAACGCTTGCGGAAGATCGGCACATCGAGGAGGAATTGCGTGCGAGTGATAAAGACGATGCGGAACTGTCGATGATCGTGGATCTCGCACGCAACGACATCGGGCGTGTCTGTCGCGCGGGAAGTGTGCGCGTCGCAGAACACAAGCGCATCGAGCGCTACGAGAATGTCATGCATCTTGTCTCCGTGGTCACCGGCACGCTTGCCGAGGGCATCAGCGTCGCGGATGTGTTTCGCGCGCTCTTTCCTGGCGGCTCCATCACCGGATGCCCCAAGATTCGCGCCATGGAAATCATTGACGAGCTGGAACCGGTCACCCGGCACGTGTACACCGGAAGTATCGGTTTCCTGTCCGCCGACGGTTCCGCGGATTTCAACATCGCCATCCGCACGGCAGTGTTCAAGGACGGCTCCTGCCATCTCTCGGTCGGCGGCGGTATCGTGTACGACTCCGATCCCGCGGCGGAATATGCGGAGACGCTCGATAAGGGACGCACGTTCTTCCGGCTCGCAGACATCGACACGAATCATCTGGAGGAATGATCCATGCAGCATCTTGTCTACGTCAACGGCGAATATTACCCCGCGCGGGAAGCCCGCATTCCGGCACTGGATGCCGGAGTGCAGTTCGGCGCCGGACTCTTCGAAACCCTGCTCGCCACCGACCACAAAGATGCGGTTTGCCGTCGGTGGCGAGCAGGGTTTCGAAGAGTCCGGCGCCGAACTGCACTCCGGCATCCAGTGCCGGAATGCGG
>JAFGKR010000145.1 GCA_016928515.1 Bacteroidota bacterium
CTTCCTTCAGACCCCGCCTCACGGCGACGCCCTTGCCTCCGGCTCCTTGTTCCGGTCGTTACGGCCAAGAGAGGACTTTCACCTCCAGGAGTCGCGCCATGCGTGGCGCACGCCATGCGTGGCGCACAAAAAATCCCGCCAGCCAGAGGCTGACGGGATTTGTATTCGGGATGGGAAACTGACTGCGAACCGCAGCCTGCTGCCGTATTAGCGGCTCAGCACCATCTTCTTGACGGCTGCGAACGGAGCCGATCCATCAACCGGGCTGGCTTCCATGCGATAGATATACACACCGCTGGAAACGATCTGACCATAGTTGTTGGTCGCATCCCAGGTCGTGATGTAGTTGCCGGCACTCTGGAAGCCGTTGACGAGTGTCGCGACTTCGCGTCCGAGCATGTCATACACACGGATGCTGACGTTCGCATCGGCCGGGACGTTGAACGCAATGTTCGTGGTCGGGTTGAAGGGGTTCGGATAGTTCTGCGTGATCTCGAAGTTGTGCGGATTGCTGATCTCTTCGTAGCGACGCTCCGCCGGACGACTGTCCTTGACGAAGAGATTCACCACGGAAAGATTGCCGATGCGCTCGGCAACGACGCTGATATTCTCGCTGCGTGTGACGACCACAGTTGAGCGCGGATCGCGAACGTTCATCGGAGCAGTGTCGGCATTCTTGATGCGCTGGAAGAAACTGGCAACACGGTTATTCGCCCGATCCGATTTGCCGAGCGAAAAAGCAGCGGCATTGGGATTCTCTGCCATCATCGCAACGTGCGGGCTGAGTGCAGGCACCTGGATGTCGTTCACAACCGGCTTGGTGAGCGCCCGATCCATCATGTTCAATTCCTTCACGTTCGCCACCTGGGAGAACACATCGGTGAGCATGTGCATGCCAGTTTTCTCCTCGGGAAGCATCGCAAAGCTCCCGCCGGACTGCACGTATTCACGCGCTGCAAGCGCTTCGGCCTTGCTGAGATCGCCGATCCAGAGCACCTTGCCGTTCTCGGGGAAGGTCACGGTGCCGAAGCTGCGGTCGACGAATTCCACATTCACACCCTGCTGGGCGTATGCGGTGATGATCTGATCCTTGAGCTCAGCGTTGACCGGACCGTCGGAAATGACTGCCATCGGTGCGAACGGTACGACAAGCTGACGCGAATACTCGTTGTTGATCAGGTTCTCATCATCCGGACGTTCGATCACGACGCGGATCGTGTAATTCCCGGAGCTGAGGGAGGGGAAATTGTAGACCTGCGTATCCATATAGGGAGACTGATTCAGATAGACGCGCTTCTCCTGGTAACCGACCACGTTGTTCGTGGCGTTGTCGATCACCCACACCTTGCCGAAGGTAATCTGATTCGGCAGGTAGGAATAGTGCGCATATGCCGCGAAGTCCACTGTCACCTCGAGACCGGAGAAGCCGTTCACCGGATAGATGGCAAACACACCGACGTCGGAAAGCTGAATGAAGTTCGGGCGAATCATCTTGGTGGTGTAGGTGCGGAACCACTCGTCCCACCAGCTCATTCCACCGTCGAAGGAGAACTGCTCGAGACCAAAACCGTGGTACCGTCCGAGGAAGCCAAGCGGCTCGAAGGGGCTACCGGCTTGGTCCATACCGATACCGGGACCGTAGTTCGGGCCCTGCTGTTGATCATCCATGGTGAGGCAGTAACCGACGCGATAGCTGCCGGCAGGAAGGGTGACGGGCGGAGAGAACGGGTAGGTGACCCACTTCTCACCCTGCGGTGGGAAGGGGACCGGTCCCGTCGTGGCGACGATCGTGTTCGTCGCTTCATCCCATACATTGATCGACATGGCGGCCATGGACGGCTGCGGTCCGAGTTCGACCGTGCTTCCCTGCCAGATGTCAACGCTGGTGATTGTCTGCGGAACATCGATGATGTAGATGTTCGCATCGCACTCGTCGAGTGCGGGATTGAGCAGCTGCTGGGCAACACCGTTGTCATAAGCAAGCGAGCCCGGCGTCACGTGCAGAGGAACATCAATGGTATTGTCCGGACGGGACATGTACAGATCGCCGCGCATAAAAAGATCAGCAGTGGCGACATGCGTACCCGTCTGGCTCTCGAGGTCAAACCCCAATCCTGCAATATACGCGTCTTCCCAGGGCAGCGAGCCCTCAACATCACCGATGAGCATTGAGCTGTTGTTCGGATACTTGTGATGCACCTTCAGATTGAGCACACCGGGAGTCTGGGAGTTCTGTACGTACCCGTATGCTTCGACCGTGTTATCGAGCGGACGATAGCCCTGCACGGTGTACGGGGGGTAGGTGGTGATGTCTTCCACCAGCCCGAGCGGATTCAGTGTCGTGTACCCTGCGTAATTTAAATCGATACCGAAGCGAATGTCACGATAGGTATCATACCGATTGAAAATGAGGCCCCAGCGGACGAGCGTCCCACCGTCACCCGGGAGGTTGTCGGTCACTTCGAGCGTCCAGAGACCGGCGCCGTTGCCGGAAGTCGGCAGCGTGCTCTCCGGAATGTAAACGCCGCGGAAGTATGCCGTAAGATTGCCGGGATCGTTGATCGCAACACCGGGAATGGAGGTTCCAGGATTGCTGTCGAAAATGGTGTTTTCGTAATTGGCACCAGCAGAGCCGTTCGCCATTGACAGCGTGTAGGAACCTGTCGGACCGGTGAGGGTGATCGTCAGATCCGCGGCTGCCGGGTGATCGATATCGACCAGCACGGACAGCGTGGAGATCTTGAAGACATCCATCACCTCGATCGAACTGGAGGTGGTGCTGAAATCAGCGATGGGTGCGTTCGGCGATCTGAAATACTCGAATTCTCTCGGAAGCTGTGCTTCGGCTGTCAGAGAACTCAAAAATACCAGCGCCACCAACGCTGCAAAGAGTCTCACAACTTTCATTGATTCCTCCGTCGGGGTTATGAATGATGAATAGGTCGAATAACTCGTAGACTATATGCAATCTGATTGAGATGCAAACTACCATTTATGGCTTGGAAAGTCAAGCAAACGGCGCTGTGGGCGATGCTCACCATCTCGGCGAATTTCGCGGTCGATGGTGCGCTGAATGTCATGCCAATTTCCCGTCGTGCTCCATGCAAATGGACATTCATCCGTGAAAGAATAGCACTCAGCAGGAAGAATGTCAACAGCATCGCGAAAAAAAGAACCCGGGCTCTGCTGCTCCGGACAGCTTGCAGAAGCTTGCAATTCCTTCCGCCTATCGGCATCTTTGAATGATATGCCTGCCGGCGATGCATCCATACCGACCCTGTATTTCCTCTCCGATGTGCATCTCGGGGTGTCGGATGCCGAAACGGAGCGCCGAAAACTGTCCCTTCTCCTGCGCTTGCTCGAGGACATCGAGCGCGACGCATCCGCCCTGTACATCGTTGGTGATCTGTTCGATTTCTGGTATGAATATGCCTCCGTCGTCCCCCGGGGCTATCACCGGCTCTACGCCCGGTTCGAGCAACTCGTCGCAACCGGCGTCCCGATAACGTACCTTGCGGGGAATCACGATTTCGCGATCGGAACGTTTTTCTCGCGCGATCTCGGCATGCGCGTGGTGCACGACGATCTTACGTTCGAGACCGGCGGCAAGCGCTTTTACCTTTGCCACGGAGACGGTCTGGCTGTCCGCGACGGCGGATATCGCCTGCTGAAGCGGATTCTGCGCGCTCGCCCGTCACAGCGACTCTTCCGACTGTTGCATCCCGATATCGGATTCGGTCTGGCCCGCCGTTTCTCACACAGCAGCCGCGACTATACGTCTGCCCGCCATTACGGGGAGACGGATGGAATGCGCCTCGAGGCCGAACGCCGCATACGGGATGGCGCCGATATCGTCGTGATGGGACACCGTCATCGCCCCGCCTGTGAAAACCTTCACGGCGGCGTATACGTAAATCTGGGTGACTGGATCCGCCATTTCAGCTATGCGGTGTTTCGCGACGGCGAGATCGCACTCTACACCATCACCACCGGAACACAGGAGTTGTACCAGGCATGACGATCACGCCGAAACGATTCTGGTCCATCGCACTCCCCGTCATCATTGTCTTCGGCGGTGGATGGATGTTCGTGTCCAATCTGACGGAAGGCCTTCCGTCCCTGGAGGAACTGGAAAATCCCCGTCCGCCGTTCGCGACACGTGTCTTCTCCGCAGACGGTGTCGTGATCGACCGCTTCTTTGAAGAGAACCGTTCACGCATCACATCGCTCGACAGCGTTCCCAAGCCCTTCCTCGAAGCACTGCTTGCCACGGAGGACCGCCGCTTTTTCGCGCACTGGGGTGTGGATCTCCGCGGTGTGGCTCGCGTGATCATCGAGCGGGCGCTGAACCTGACGCTGCGGGGACCGGGAGCGAGCACCATCACGCAACAACTTGCACGGCTGCTGTATCTGACCCGTGAGGTCACCGTGACCCGGAAGCTGCGCGAAATGCTGACCGCAGTACAAATCGAACGGCGCTATACCAAGAACGAAATTCTCATCATGTACCTCAACGTGGCGCCGTTCGGACGAGGGGCGTACGGACTTCAATCCGCCGCCAATGTGTATTTCGGAAAGCTGCCGCGGGAACTGACCACGTCTGACTGTGCTTTCCTCGTGGGTGCACTGGCGAATCCGACACGCTACGATCCCCGGCGGAATTATCAGAACGCC
>JAFGKR010000146.1 GCA_016928515.1 Bacteroidota bacterium
CAGTTCTCCCCGGGTAACACAGTTCTCCCCGGGTAACACAGTTCTCCCCGGGTGATGTGGTTGCTCGGTGTCGGCGGACAACAATACGCCGCATGATCCGCAAGGGTTCCGTTGTGGCGGGTATTTGACCTGAGGCCGCAAACCCGTACTTTTTGTTTCCCGAATCACAGAAGCCCAAAGGTATGGACGAACAGAGCATCCCATTCAACGTCGATGAGACTGTAGAAAAATTTCACACGGCGATCCGGCATGTCAACTGGCGCATCATAAACCGGACGGAAGTGATCGATCAAATTTTTTCAGCACTTCTGATGCGCGAACATGCCCTGATCCAGAGCCGGACCGGCGCAGCGAAATCCCTCCTGGCACAGCAGATTTTCCGCATGTTTGAGGGAGCGAATCTGTTCATGGTGCAGGCTTCGAAGGAGCAGCAGCCGGACACGTACTTCGGAGGACTCGATATCGAGGAGTTGAAAAAGGGCCGCATCATCCATAATACGAAAAACTCGCTGGTCGAGAGCGAATTCGGTTTTATCGATGAAATATTTGATGCAAACGATTATACCCTGCGCTCTCTGCTGACCACGCTCAACGAGCGTGCCTTGGTTCTGGGTGTACAGCAGGTTCCCGCCCGCGTCCACAGCGTCATCGCAGCAACAAACTATCTTCGTGTCAGCGAAATCACTGAGGCGTTACTTGATCGTTTCATTTTCAAGGCACTTTTCATTCCCATGAAGGATTCCTACACGCAGTACCAGATCGCACAGCGATTTTTACTGCACAAGGGAAAGCCATCGGCTCCTCCGGAACGCATTCCGTATCTCCTCCTCAAGCGCACTTCGGACGTCATCAAGGGGTTTGATGCGAAATACAGCATTCATATCCCTCTGTCAGTCATCTTTTTCGCCAATTCCGTGGTCCGCTATTACGAGGTGCAGCGCAATCGCATGATCAAGGAAAGACCGCACGACCATCCCCATCTGAAGGATTTCTATATTTCTCCGCGCACCTACTCACGGGCAATGGACATGCTGCGCGTCATTGCGTTTCTCCATGGGCGAATGGAGGTAATTCCGGAAGACGTGGAGAAGTTGTGGTATCTCTTTACGGTTGTCGGTATCCACGAGGAACAGGAACTGTTCCGAAAGTGTTATTCGACGATTTTCAAGCAACTAAGCAGCGCCCGGGCCTTCGATCAGATACGGAAAATCCTCGAGTTCCAGGAATTCCTCGAGCACCTGAAAGCGCACCCGGAGCTGCTCCAGCGCCCGATCACCGAGATCGAGGGACAGCCGATGCGCCGCACACTCATGGAGTGGGCGAAGGAAACGCTCGGTATCAGTGATGCGACGGTTGAACACAACCGCCGCATGCTGGAGGGATATTTCAAGACATTCGAACCGCTGACGGAAGAGATCGCCGATTTTCTCCGCATTCAGGAGCGGGATATTCGCGAACTGTTCCATCCGGGCGAGCATCTCTGGACCTGAAGATGACCGGTGTCTATGAACACTTTTTCGATGTGATGGAGGATCTCGGATTCTTCGAACACATCTACGAGGATCTGCCGGAGGATTTTACCGCCGTCTTCGAAATCGCCCGCATCCTGGAGGATGAAACGCACACCCTCACACAAAAGCTGATGCCGGTGCTTGCACTGCAGTCCAGCGGCGGTGAACGGCGAGAGGAGCAGTGGACCGGCGATCCGCAGATGTACGTCGACGAAAGGGAGGAATACGAGGCAGGACTCATCCGCTCGCCGCAGCATTTGCCCCGCATCTACAATTATCAATGGCTGCTTCCCGAGGAGGTATTTTTCCGCCGCCTTGCAAAAAAGGAACTGTGGGTGCCCTACGCGCGGGAGCCGACCTATTTTCGGATCGATCCGGAAGCAGACGATTACCAGCCTGACAGCAGAAAGCAGAAGCTGTACGTTCTGCTTGACACATCGAGCTCGATGGCGATGAAAAACAGGATCAATCTCGCAAAGGCGGTCGTCTACTATTTCCTCAAGCGCAACATGCGTGAGCTGGGGTACATTCATCTGCGTACGTTCGATACGAAGATTGGGGACCTGCACGAAGCGAAGGATACGGACAGTTTTCATGCCCTCATTCGCTATGTCATGCGCCTGCACACGCTCGGCAACGGCACAGCCATGGCGCGGGCCATCCGTCAGGCGGTGGATGACATCACCGCTCTTCCGCAGCTTTCCGGCACGGAAATCCTTATCATCACCGACGGGGCCTGCGCGCTGGACGAAGCGTATATCCGGGCCATGCTCGGTGAGCGGATCGTGATCAACACCATCAAGATCGGTCGCTCGCAGCTCTATGCCTCGAAAAGCTACATTCACGATCGTCTGTTCGAGGAGGATACCGAGCAGCACCGCATTCTCGGCCGCCTGCAGAAGCGCGCCGCGGAAATGGCATACCAGAAGGAGCACGCCCAGAGTCCCCATCTTCGCCGCCGCTACGAGGAGTCGCATCGTGCCCTGCAGCAGGAAATCGATCGGCAGGTCAACGCCATGACCGAGGAAATCATCGTCGGATACGGTCACGAGCTCGAACGTCTCTCGCAGCTCTACCTGCAGGTCGATGACATCGATCTGCCCGGACTGTTCGAACTCGGGGAGGAGCAGCACCAGGAGATCAGCGACCTTTTTCGGCAGATCTGTGAAGAACTGGACTATCAGTGCTCACTTGAACGCCTGCGCAAACTCGCCCTGCTGCTTGACCATCTGAGCGTTCTTATGAAAAACACGGATGATGCCGACCTGCGCGCACGGTTCGAGGAATTGCAGAAGCAGATCGCCGAGCGGCTGACGGGCTGCATCGAAGAGCAACTGCATCAAAGCGGGGGAGGGGTGCTGCGGTCCCTGACCACCGCCGACCGGCACGACCTCGAATTCCTCATCTCCTCGACATCCTCCCTCCATATCAATCTCTGGCGCGCATTCATCTGGAAACTGCTTCGCGGGATTCGACGGCTCCGCGGCAGGGATTAGAAAAAATCCGCACTTTTTTCACATATGGGGAATTCCGGACAATATGCAGACGTTATGTCTGAGTATGGTGATTCGTCTGTTTCACTGCGCATATCAAGTTGGATCCCGTTGTAAAAAGTGGTAAAATATTTACTGTATTTTTTTGAAGAATCCACGGAATCAGTGGACCGGAAAAAACCGTATAAAACAACTCCCGAGAGCATCAGCGAAACGCTGCGGGAATTGCTTCCCTACACGAATCTCGGATGGCAGTTGGTCGCGTCGATCCTCCTGTTTTTCGGCATCGGATACGGACTCGACCATCTCCTCGGCACAGACAGTATTTTCACCATCGCTCTTTCAGTCATTGGTATATTCGTCGGACTCTGGTCCGTCATCAAAACCGCGAACGAACTGCAACACAAACAAGAGAAGAACAAGTGATTACGCGCTTCAAACGACAGATCCGCAACCTCCGCATCGAATTCACCCTGCTGGGAGCATTGTCCCTGCTGTTCATTCTGTTCACGATGCTCCAGAAGGGGGAGTATCACTTCGGTCCGGACTTGATCGCTGGTTGTATTTTAAGTGTGACAAATGCATTTTTGGGATACGTCTTTATTGAGAGAGCTTTTCGCATGAACAACAACCTGTTCATGCTTTTCTCTCTGGCAGCGATGACCGTCCGATTTTTCCTGATGATTGCCGCCGTCGCCGTCTTTCTTATCACAACGACAACGAATGTCGTGGAGTTTGTGGGGTCGTTCATGGCCTTCTACTCGGCCTTCCTGATCGCGGAAGTGCTGCACATCAACAAGAAAACTGATCAGATCAAGCTGGAGAAGGTACCCGCACGCTAATCGCATGAGTCTCAGCTATCCATCACTATGAACAGTATGCGCAGTTTCAAGGGAATTCTCCTCCTCTGTGTGCTCCTCGCCCTGAGTTTCACTTCGCTGCACGCGGAAGGCGAACACGGCGAAAGCAGTGGACACGAGGCGACGTTTGGCCGCGACGCACGGTCGGGTGAAACACATGCAGCGGATCAGGGGCATGGCGCGGGACACGGTGACGGACATCA
>JAFGKR010000147.1 GCA_016928515.1 Bacteroidota bacterium
ACCGGTACATACCCTCAGTCGCAGTGCGGATGTTGAGGATGCGTTCACCCGCCCGGAAAGCCGCAACGGATTTGCGAAGAGGTGAAGGGATGAATCCCCATGCGCCCGCATCCGTGCCGTTCACCAGCTCTGACAGCAGCGCAGGATCCGCGACCGCAACTCCTCCCTGATCGCCTGCGATCTCGATGTCCACGGTGATACTGCGCGCCCAGCGGAGTTCGTCCCGCTGCGCATCGTACCGGACGGGATGCAGGCGCACCCCGCCGATGCGGAGTCCCTGGCGGGTGACCACGGGCAGGATTTCGACCAGCGGCAGGAGAGTGTCGGCGGGGGTATCTCCGTAACACAGCAGTTCCGCGGAGAAGCTCTCCTCCCGGACGCCCGCGATCCGGATGCGCAGGCTCCCCCCGGGCGGTAATCCGAAATGCAGGACGCGCACGGGAAGAACGGGGTGCCCGACCTCCAGACAATCGGCGTAGCCAGGCATGAGCACCCGCGATCGCAGCGGATCACCCGAAGGGGGAAGCACGCGCGGCTCGAGATTGCGCCCATCAACCCGCCAGTGCGTGGCATCGAGGCGTGTCAGCGACAGTGGCTCATGGATACCGGGCTGCGCGGATCCCGATTGTATGAGACCGAGCAAAAAGAGCGCGGAAAGCGTCAGCGATCGGAGCATGCGTACTGCAATGTTGTGAGATATTTCTGTGCCAACACGTCAATATCGTAATGTTCCCGTACATGGCGGTAGGCATTTTTTCCCGCCTTTTCGCGCAGAGCGGTGTCATCGCGCAGGCGCAGGATGGCATGCGCGAGAGCCTCCGGGTTCTCCGGCGGGATGGCAATGCCGCCGTCGGCGGCGTCGAGAATTTCCCGCGCCTGTCCGTCCACACCGAGTATCAGTGGGATACCGCTTCCCATGATTTCGAACATCTTTGACGGAATGACGGTTTGGAACAGCGGGATATCACGCAGCAGCACGAGCGCGGCATCCAGTTCCGCATACATTTCGGCGACGGTTTCGCGCGGCCTGCGATCGTAAAACGTGACATTGTGCATCCGCTCTGCCCGCCTTTTCAGTTCCGCTTTTCGCGCGCCCTCGCCGACGAGCACGAAATGGACATTCTCGTTCGAGAGAAGTTTCGCTGCCGCAAGGAGGGACTCGAGCCCGTGCGCCAGTCCGTGTGTCCCGATATATCCGACGAGGAAGCGCTTCGTGAATGCGGAGAAATGCCGGCGTTCGCCCGCACGCGGATAAAAGAGAGCGGTATTCACGCCGTTCGGAATGACATCGATGCGTTCGCCCGGGATGCCGCAGCGTTCGATATGCGCGCGGAAGGCCGGACTCACGATCACGATGCGCTGAGCACTGCGATACATGAAGCGTTCAATGCGGCGCAGCAGCGCCATGGTTCGTTTTCCCGCTGCGGCATCGACGGCCGCGATGGAGTCCGGCCAGAGGTCCCTCACCTCCAGCACCAGCGGGATGTGTTTCAGGCGGCGCACGACCGTGCCCGCGAGTCCGGCAAAAAACTGCGGTGTGCTGGCGATGCAGACATCAGGGGCGTCGATGCGCAGGCTTCCGAGCACGGACGTCAATCCGAAGGACAGGTAATTCAGCGTTCGCCGCAGTGTTCCCGCATTCGCCGTCACGTAGACCCACATGCGATGGACCTCGATGCCGTCGATAGTCTCCTGACGGCGCCATTGCTGTCTGTACCCGGGATACACCTCCCCTGTCGGATGATTCGGAACGCCGCAGAGCACGGTAACGCGGTGTCCCGCCTCCACCCAGCGCCGACTGAACTCATACGCCCGCGCCGCCGGCGCCCCCATTTCCGGCGGAAAGTACTGGCAGATGTAGAGAATATGCATGGGGTCGATTTTTTCCATCCGAATGTATGCCGATATGCGTGAGGGGGAGGCTGACCCCAGTTTTAGGTTCTACTAAATTATTTTTTAGGCCAGGTTAAAATCTATCCGTACGCATATTCCACCAGAACGACGGCACGTTCCCGGACCGCATCCCAGATCAGGACGAGGTATTTGAAGCGTGTTCCGTCCCGGAGCTGCAGAGAGGGAGCGCGGACAGCGGAATGATAGACGTGAACTCCGGGCGGGAGGCGGAGCAGTTCGTGTCCGTACTCTTTCCGGGCTTGTTTCAGCCAGCCGCGGACCTGGGACAGCGATGCGGCACTGATATCCCTGACCTCGACAAGCCGGAGCACCGAGGCGATGCGTGCGATCTCACCCGTGCGTGCCGGAAAATCAGCAATGCCGGTGCGTGAACGAGCACTCATCGCGACGGACATGTCGACGCGTCCGATATCCGCACGAGCGAACAGTTCGTTGAGGTGGATCGCCAGTCCCGCCCGATTGCTGCAATCGGTGAGGAAGAGCAGGAAACCTGCCAGTGCAAGGAAGAGGAGACGAGGCACGTTCAATTGCATTCCTGCGACTGAAATGGGATGTCAGTGGGAGCGGCCAGATGCGGCTGCCGATCGGCGGTGCATGCTCGCCGATCCCGCCTCTTGCGTGCAGGGAAACGAAGGCTTCCGGTTGACGCACAACACAAAGTAGACACGCGGAAGTCGTCATTCAAGTGTCGTCGTTCATCTCCAGGCCGTTTCCGCAGCGGGTCTGCGTCACCTTACCGAACTGTAAGCGAATCGTAATACGGCTTTAATGAGCGATTCAGTCCGCTGTAAGGTACCCCTCCTAGATTGGAAGTCAGAGGTTCGGAATTCCCCGGCCCGATCGGATTCAGGACCGATCATTCGTCTCAAATCTCAGGAGGAACTATGGTACGCTCATTACACCGAACATTGCTGACGTCGTGGCTCCCCGCGCTGCTTCTCTTCACGCTGACCGTTCACGGCGGAATGACCGCCCACGCGGCGGAGCAGTTCCTGGAGGACGACCCGCCGGAAGGGCATGTGCTGTATCCGGACGATCCGCAAGTGATTCACACAATGCATATTCAGAACAGGTACAATAAAGTGTTTCTCTCGGAAGAAGGTGTTGAGGGCATCGGAACCGGAATGAACGAAAACGGCGAGCCCGCGATCCTGATCTTCACGAGTGTCGAACTCGGCCCGGAGATCATCCCACCCATGATCGAAGGGATCCCGGTTGTTCAAAAGGTCAATGGTGAAACGATACTGCTGCGGACAGGCAATGGTAACGGAAGTCCCGGTGGGAGCGGAGCTTCCGCAACATCCCACAACGACGGAACCTTGAGGATTGAGAGCGCCACGCAGAGATATGCAAGACCCGTCCCGATCGGGGTGTCCAGCAATAATTGGAGAGATTGCACTGCTGGTACCCTCGGCGTCAGAGTGAAGAACAATACTGGGGTCTTCGTCCTTTCATGCAATCATGTTGTTGCACTGATCAATGCGGGGAATGTCGGAGACAAGATCGTCCAGCCCGGACGTTATGACGTCAGCTGCGCACAGAACGTGGGTGATCAGATCGGGCAGCTCGCAGATCTGGAACCCATCAAATATGGGACGAGCAACATCAATTACATGGATGCAGCCCTGGTGAGCACGACCACCAGTCTCGTCTCGGCCAGCACTCCAGGTAATGGCTATGGAAGCCCGAATGCCACACCGGCAACGGCATACATCGGCATGGAGGTACAAAAATATGGTCGGACCACGGAACTGACGACAGGCAAGGTGTGTGCGATCAATTTTTACTGTGCTGTTCCCTACCCCGCTGGACCGGCAATGTTTCAGAACCAGGTCGTCATTGAGCCGATGCGGAAAAACTCGGAGTTCGCGGAAGGAGGTGACTCCGGTGCACTTGTCGTTACGAATAATGTCAACGCAAATCCAATCGGTCTGCTGTTCGCAAAGAATGGCTCATATGTCTACGTCTCCCCTATCGGCCCCATCCTCTCCCGCTTCAACGTGCAGATCGACGATGGTTCGCCCAGTCCACTCCCCGTCCAGCTGGTGTTCTTCTCCGGCAGCCTGATCGAGAAAGACGTGCAACTGAAATGGCGCACGGCAACTGAATTGAACAATCTCGGCTTCTTCGTGCAACGCTCACTCGACAAGGAGACCTGGACCGATATCGAACTGATTCCCGGCACCGGGACGAGCAACGTCCCGCAGTCGTACACGTACACGGATGCCGGTATTGCGCGCTTCTACGCCGGACAGAAGCTGTATTATCGGCTGCTTCAGATGGACAGGGACGGCACGGAAGACTATTCCTCCGTTCTCGAAGTCAACGTTCAGCCCGTTGCGGCAACCATGGAGGTATATCCGCATCCCGTCCGCAGCAACGCGACTGTTCAAATCCACCTTGATCAGCCCGCTGAAGGACAACTCCATCTGTACGACGCTTGCGGCAGACGCCTGGATCTGCACTCCCATTCCCTTCCGATGCTTCAAGGTACACAGATTGTTCCACTCTCGCTCTCGTCGGTGTCTCCGGGCTATTACTTCCTGGAGTTCGAGAGTGCCGGCACCGTTGTCCGGAAACGGATCATGGTGGTCCGCTGAATCCCTGCGGGGAGAGAGGATCAGCTCATTTGTCTGCCATACACATGAGGAACGGAACAATGCCCTATACGGATTTCATCAACAGTCGCCTGCCGATGACCGCACAGGAAACCTCGATACTGACACGTTTCGCCATCATCCTGGTGTTCCTTCTGCTGCTCCCGATGTTGCTCTTCTCACAGAGCACTTTCCAGGCAACGACATTCGCCTCCCTCGGCATCGATGCGTCGCTCGGTGGTTTATCACACCCTCCCGGGGACGAGCCGGTGCAGGTACAACACGCCATGGCGAAACCCGCTCCCGTCATTACGACGACACGGGCAATCGCAGCCGTGACAGCTTTCCCAACCATCGATACCCGGTCTCTGTTGCCTTCGCTTGAAAAGCTGGCGCAGGAGGCCTCAGCGGCTCAGACCTCAGATCTCCGCACTTTTTCCGGTGCACGCATCCGTGATGTCATTCAACTGACGTGGAACACGGTTTCCGATGCCGGCATCATCGGCTTCGAAATCGAACGTCGCTCGCAACGAAACAGTCACTGGGAACAAATCGGCTATCTCCGTCCTGCCGATGGGCGACGCAACGGCGACTCCTACACCTTCCTCGACAACCTCTGCGGAGACGGTGCCATGTATTACCGGCTCCGTCAGATCCGGTCGTCCGGCGAGGCGACCGTCTCTCCCGTGGTTCAGGTCACGCCGGACGAGGTGCTGCAGTCCTTCGAAATCTGGAGACATTCGCTTCAGCCATTCCGGAACTACGGTACCGTCTCCTTCGGGCTCACGAGTGACGCAGACGTAAAACTGACCATCCTTGACCGCTACGGCAATACCGTGGCAACTCTGCTGGATTACAGACATATGGAGGAAGGACATCATATCATCCCGTTCGGGATGGAAAAATTCGCACCAGGCCTGTATATCCTCCGCATCCATACCGATACACAGAGCAGGAATCTGATACTTCTGCATTCCTGATCCATCCACATTTCTCCTTTCGTGAAAAGGCCACTGCTCACCAATCCTGAAATGGCCTTCTTCCTCCCCGCCGGGATATCCTCCTGTCCCGGCGGGATTTTTTTTCGCTGCGGGAAATGCACGACCCACGGATTTCGGCACGGATATCCGCCGTCGGCTTGACATTGATCGCAGGTCTTGTATATTCCGGTTCATATATCCAGATCATCGCCGCACCTGCTCTCCGCGTCATCGCGCATATAACCAGGCAGACGCACGCAACACAGACGCACGCAACACAGACGCACTCTGACGGAAACGCGCATACGAGGGTCTCCGCACGGCCGGCGGTATACTGACACAGCATGCAGATTCACGAGCTTCACTTGTTCCCACAACCAAGAAGGTGACGTATGGTTGGAATTGTCGGGTATGGAACGCAAATCCCCCGCTATCGCATCCGGGTGGAGGAGATTGCCAAGGTCTGGGGTGCGGATGCGCCGTCATACAAACGCGGGCTCGGCCTCAACGAGAAATCCGTTCCTGCCCCGGACGAGGATACGGCCACGCTCTCGGTCAATGCCGCACGCAATGCGCTGCTGCGCGCCGGCATTCTGCCGCAGGAACTCGGGGCGGTCTATGTCGGCAGCGAATCACATCCCTATGCGGTCAAACCGACCGGCACGATTGTCTCGGAGGCGCTCGGCGCCTGCCCGCACGTGCACACCGCCGATCTCGAATTCGCCTGCAAGGCCGGAACGGAAGGACTGTTCATCACCCTGCACGAGGTGAAGTCCGGCGTCTTCCCGTATGCGCTGGCGGTGGGTGCCGACACGTCGCAGGGAGCCCCGGGAGATGCGCTCGAGTACAGCGCCGCCGCAGGGGCCGCCGCGTTCATCGTGGGGACGGACCGGCTCATCGCGGAACTCCTCCATACCGACGTGTTCATGACGGACACACCCGACTTCTGGCGCCGCGAATACACCCATTACCCCGAACACGGGGGACGCTTCACGGGAGCGCCCGCGTATTTCAAGCATGTCAGCGGCGCGGCCCTGGGCATCATGGACAAGGCGGGGATGAAGCCGCAGGACTTCACGTACTGCATCTTCCATCAACCCAACGGGAAGTTTCCGGTTCAGGCGGCAAAGCAACTGGGATTCCAGGAAGCGCAATGGCTTCCAGGCCTGCTTTCTCCCACACTCGGGAATACCTATTCCGGATCCTCACCCATGGGACTTGCCGCAACACTGGACGTCGCGAAGCCCGGCGATACCATCCTCCTCGTCTCCTACGGCTCAGGCGCGGGAAGCGATGCATTCATTTTTCGAGCAACGGAACGGCTGACGGAAGTCCGCGGCATGGCCCCACTCGTCCGGACGCAGCTCGATGAGCATCGCGTGTTCATCGAGTACGGGACATACGCGAAATTCAGACGCAAAATTCTCAAAGCGGAATAGGAGGTGAACATGAAAGACGTCGCAATCATCGGCATCGGCATGCTCAAGTGGGGTGAGCTTTGGGAAAAATCCATCCGCGATCTTTGCGTGGAAGCCGCGTTGAACTGTATCGAGGATGCAGGTGTGGATCACATTGACTCAATGGCGATCGGAAGCATGAGCAGTGGACTGTTCACCGGACAGGAACATCTCGCCAGCATGATTCCGGATTACCTGGGACAGCGCTATCTCCCGGCCGTGCGCGTGGAATCCGCGTGCGCATCGGGAGGACTCGCCGTTCGAAATGCGTTTCTGGAGGTCGCTTCGGGGATGTCGGAAATCGCTCTCGCCGTGGGCGTGGAAAAAATGACCGATGTCAACGGCGGCATGGCGACCTACGCGCTTGCCACGGCTGCCGATCAGGATTTCGAGGCATTCCACGGCGTGACCTTTCCCGGCCTCTATGCCATGCTGGCCCGGGCACATATGCAACACTACGGTACAACCCGGGAGCAGCTCGCACAGGTGGCAGTCAAAAATCACGCAAACGGTACCCGTAATCCGAACGCACAGTTCCCCTTCGCGGTAACGCGGGAGCAGGTGATCAACTCGGTCCTGGTCGCCGATCCGCTCACGCTGCTCGACTGTTCGCCCATCACCGATGGCGCCGCAGCCGTCCTGCTCGCACCGGTGGAGGTGGCCCATCGGCTTGGACGGCATCCCCTGACGGTCATCACCGGTATCGGACACGCAACCGACAGCATTGCTCTCGTTGACAGACCGGACATGCTGCACCTGGGAGCGGTCGCGCATGCGGCACAGCGCGCCCTGGCAATGGCCGGCAAAACGATTCAGGATGTCGATTTCGCGGAAGTGCATGATTGCTTCACGATCGCGGAAATCATGGTCATGGAAGCGATGGGAGTCGTTCCCCCCGGCCAGGGAGGCCCTGCAACCCTGGACGGTATGACAGCCCTCGACGGTTCCTTCCCCATCAATCCCTCGGGCGGACTCAAATCGAAAGGACACCCGGTCGGTGCAACCGGCGTCGCACAGCTGTGTGAAGCCGTCATGCAGTTGCGCGGAACGGCCGGCGAGCGCCAGATCAACAATGCCAGAACGGCGCTGACCCAGAACATGGGTGGTTCAGGCGGAAGCAGTGTGGTTCATATTGTGGAGGTGCAATAATGCAGGTCCCGAAATTCTGGAGAGAAATCCCCCGGTACTATCGCCTTGAAGCTGGGAAATGCGACCAGTGCGGAAAGATAACCTTCCCCTCACGGTTGGTCTGTCCCGAATGCGGATCGCGCGAGCACAGCAAGGTACATCTGTCGGGCCGTGGCACGCTGAAAACCTTCACGATCATCCGCATCCCGCCAGACGGATTCGGCGATCAGGCACCCTATGCGATCGGTATCGTCCAGATGGACGAGGGGGTAGGCGTCATGGCCCAGATTACCGACTGTGACGTCGATGCCCTCAGCATCGGCGATACAATGATCACGAAATTCAGGCGCGTGCGCGAGGAAGGAAAAACCGGCATCATCATGTATGCCTACAAATTCGTCCCGGACGTCGGAGTATAGTTGATACAGTTGTTGTGCTGAGATGGTGACCGGTCAGTGGTCAAGCCGCCGGCCGGAGTGCCACCACCTCTCTTATACCCAGACATCATTCTCTGCGGTGTGGTCACCGCCGGCATCTCCGGTGTTGACCACGCCGCGGGGTTCGATAATCATCACAAGACATTCAGCCTCCGTCCGTGGGCAATGCTCAACACCCTTCGGTACGACACACAGCTGTCCCTCCCTGAGCGATACCACCCCGTCCCGGAATGCGATCTCCATTGATCCCCGGATCACCTGGAACAGCTCGTCGGTGTCTGCATGCCGGTGCCAGACGAACGGTCCCTCCAGGCGGGCCAGTTTCACCTGGTAGTCGTTGATCTCAGCAATGACGCGCGGGGACCATTGCACTGAAAACAGAGCAAATTTTTCCTGGATGTCGATGACTGCAGGCGGCATGAGTTTTTCCTTTGACATGTCTGAACAGAATATCGGTGGAGCCGGTGCGGGCGGATGGGGGATCTCATTCCGTGGAGGGATGCAGCCGCAGTTCCTTCCACCGTGCATGCAGTGTTTGTACTACGTAACGTTTTCGGAGACTGTCGTCCACCAGATCGATGATGACCGGACGCGATGGGATCACGCTTTGGATATATGCATCACTGCTCTCGACAGCCCCGAATGCGTAATGCCGTGGATCCGGATTCCGCTCGATGATGCGCAGATCGCCGCGTTGGCCGGTGGTCATCTGATAAAAACGCAGTGGCGTGAATTCCCCCCACGCGGCGATGACAACAGCGTGTTCAGGAGCGAGTTCAAATGTGGATTCGACGAAATCCTGCACGGGGGTGCACTCGGACCGTGCGAGGCGTTCCGGAAACTGCATCAGGAACAGGACCAGCGCAGCGGCGACGGCGACAACCGGAATCCACAGCCGCATCGCGCTGAAACGCCCGGCCAGATCCGCTGCACCGATTACCATCAGGACCGCAATGATCAGATGTGCGGGAGTCACCATCGCATAATATTCTTCGTAGCGGTTGAACGCAGTAAAGTAGCCGAGATCAAGTGCGAGAATCAGGAGGAAAAACGTCAGCAGGTTTCGATCCCGCCGCCAGAGCCCAACTGCACCGGCCACTGCGGCGAGCAGACCAACATGAAGCACGTTTCCGGAAAGAATCAGCGCGTGCTCTCCGATGCGGTGGAGAACGGTCAGCGGAGCCATGGGCCCAGCCGAGGAGTACTGGCTTGCCGTGAGATATCGTATGAGTTCCGCGATGCCGTTCGGAATGACATCCGTGCCGAGCGGAGGTTGGCCCGTGGAACGGAGGACGATGAACAACAAGAAGGGCAGCGCGGTCATCCCCGTGACGACGAGATACAGCAGCGTATCCCTCAATGTCATCCGGCTTCTCCGCCAGATAAGATACAGGAACACCGGGAGCAGCAGAAGATCTGCGAGATAGTCGCCGAGGGACAATCCGAAAAATACCGCGGAAAACACCAGCGCTGAGCGTTTTGCTGTCCTGTGCCAGGAAAGGAGGGCATACAGCGCCGCAGCGAAAAGCAGCGCGTTGAGATTGTAGACCTCCGTCGTCACGGCCATCGACCACAGCCTGGGACTGAAGGCATAGACCAGGGCAACGATGGCCGCCGCCGGAAGACTCCGGGTCAGGCGCCAGCCGAGCATGACGAAAAGTGAAACCGTCGCGGCGGTCGCAACTGCGGAAAGAAGATTCGAGGCCTGCGCGGGATCCGGGATCACCTGGCAAAACAGATAACCGAGCATGCTGTGCAGGGGTGCGCCGGGAGGGTGCGTGACGCCAAGCTGATATGCCTGGAGGGCGAATTCCGCCGGATCGGCCCACTCCACATCGGGCAACAACGTGTACCAGTATACGCCAAGTGCGAGCAGGCCGGCGAACGCCGCTGCGAGGATGGTCCGGCGGGGAATGCCGTCGGGTGGGGCGACTGGATGTCCGGGTGTGAGCACTGAATCACCCATCCGTCACTTCCACCCCATCGCGCTGAGCAGGAACGGATGGCCGTCCGACGCGGATATTTCCGCGACCAGTTCCTCCGCGCGCAGACGGATCGGATTCCCTTCACATTCGATTCCATATACCACGGCAGTCATATGGGGAAGCATAATCCTCGCGTCCATCCGAAGTGTCTGACGCATCCGACGCTCTCCGAACGCCGGGTAGTACTCCGTTTCGAGACGTTCGGTTCTGTGGAATCCTGTCGCATGGAATGCGATAATCGTCTCGTCGACCGATATTCTCGTGTGCCAGTGATCGTCCACAGCGACAGGGTCAGCGACACGGACGACAGGATGAAAATGCATGTGACTCCGTATCGAGTGCTCACCTCGTCCGTGCAGCCAGTCGATGACAGCGATCCACGCTTCACCGGCTATGACAACGGCGCGTTCGTGGATGACGGGACTCCGCAATCGGCGATATCCGTCGTGTGCGCCGCGGAGAACGGTCATCCCATCCTGCGACTCCTGCGCGAAACGGAGAATTTTCGCCCGCCTGCCGACGCGAAAGCTTTTCCAGACTTCGCTCTGCTCCATACCGTCGACGATAATCGTGCTGTGGGCTGCAGTCGAGCGGCTGTAGTGACGCTCTGGTGATTCGCGGTAATGAAACACCCCGGTATCGGTAATGACGCGCTGCCCGTCGAGCGACCATTCCAGACTCAGGGTGTCGCAATGCGCGTGTCCCGGTTGGTAATCCGGTCCGACATTCCCTGCATCGAATACGATCCATGAACGCGTCGTGCCTGCAGTCAGCAGACCGGATGTCCTTGCGGGCGACACCTCCGTTGCGAATGGCATGTCCGTATCCACCGCGCATCCCAGTTCATGGCACAGTATGCGTCCACGCTGCAGGACTTCCTCCGTTCGCAGAATAAAGCTTCCCGTGGAATCGTTAAAATACGGGATCTCGCCGTCTGTGTGCCGCATGCGCTCGAGAAAAGCCGTCATCCTGCCGGCGGTCTCGGACAAGATCTCGGGAACGGTGCTGCCCGCGAGCATGATCGCCTCCGTCATGTCGAGAACATCGTTTAACACCGATACATGATACATGGGACTGCGCTCGAAGTGACATCCATCCGCGAGCACCTGCTCGCGCAGCTCGCGTTCCAGCAGTTTCAATCCGATGCGCCTCGACTGTGCACCGATTTCCGTGTCGAGGAACAGTCCTGCCAGAACGAGCGCCTTGATGTTCCGCAGCAGATGATTCGCCATTGTCCCTTTTTCAAGGTTGCGAAGAAGGACACGCGTCATGCGCTCCACCCCATGATTGATTTCCCTCATACGAGGTTCGTCAGGAGGAATGCCGCATTCCTGCAGCCGTGTCATCAGGCGGATCCAGGTTTCAATGCGGATGGAAAGCACGTACGGGTGCCAGGCGCTTGTCCGAGCGCCTGCAGCATGGAGCGGAAATATGCGATTCCATTCCGTCATGAATGCCAGGATCTCTTCCGCAGTAGCCTTCAACGCTTCCTGTGTGTCCGGCAAAGCAGATCCTGATACATCTGTCCTCAACGCATCCGCGCCTGGTGCATCCGCGCCTGGTGCATCCGCGCCTGGTGCATCCGCGCCTGGTGCATCCGCGCCTGGTGCATCCGCGCCTGGTGCATCCGAGCCTGGTGCATCCGAGCCATACAGCCCGACGTGCAGCGCTTCTTCCGTGTCCTCGAGCAGTGCGAGCAGGTAATCATGATATCCGAAATGAAACTGCCACAACAGCGGCATGCGAGCGACCGCTTCCCGAACATCATCGGGATTGGCCGGAAGCAGCAGCCATTGCTGAAGGAAGCTGAACCGCCGCTCGCGCAATGAGATCTCTTCGCAATGGTACCGCGAGCCGAGTCGAGGGACAGGCGATACGGCGATCTCACCGAGGACACGGTGAAAAAGCCTCGGCGCCAGGCCGAGCTGTTCAATCAACCGGATGAGATACCCCTTGACGGTTCGATGAATCCGCCAGTATATCATCGACGGACGCAGGTGAATCAGGGACCAGAATATGACGGTGGGATTGGATGGCATACAGGGAAAGTACGAATGGAAAATGACGAATGACGAATAATGAACGAAGGTTTCGCGCGGATTGAACACCTAGCCGTGATTTCCCGACCGGTGCCTGCGCAAGCCGAGGAGGGAAACAAGACTGCTGAGCATCACCATGACAAGGCCGTCGAAGCAGATGTTCGAGAGGAACAGGTGCTTGATCAGGTCACGCTGGCCGTCACCGAAAATCTGCATCCACATATCAGTCAGCACCCCGAGCGCGAGGAGAATGCCTACATCAGCGAAGGTGCGGAGAAGGCGCCTGTCGTGACGGCGAAGCCAGAGGAAAAACGGCAGCAGCGCGGCGGTGATGAGAATCAGAGGAATGCCCGTCGGAAATGCGGCGCGCTTCAGACGCGTCCACGTGTTCAACGGCGTCGGCATGGCGGCGGAAGCGGGGAGCCAGCGCGCCCAGGGACGACGGGCGCTTGTTTCATTGTACAGCACCCATTTCGACAGATGCGTCAATTCTGCATTCTGCATACTGTCCGCGGCAAACACGAGCATATCCCAGGCGATCGACGGTTCATGGACAATCATATTCATGACGGTGCTGTGATTCAGCCAGGGGGCATATCGGTTCATCGCCTCCTCTCCTTCGGGACAATACGCATGATATCCGATGTATGCGTCGCCACCGTCCATGCCCAGTCGCTCGATGTGATCCGCAGGACGGTCACTGAACATCAGGGTTCCGCAGAAAATGCTCTGATACGCGTTGATGGATCGCGTGCTGTAGAACGTCGCCTGGAGAAGGGTGAAACCGATCGGTACGAGCAGAATCAACACGACATACAGCGCAAACCGGCATCGGATCAACCACAGCATCTTCCAGGGAATGAGTAGCAGCGCCCCCAGCACTGCCCAGTGAATATTGCTGAGTTTGGCCGTCGTCATGAAAAACACTGCAACGGCGGAAAGCCACGGCCTCCAGCGCGTATCCTCCCGGTCCCGGTAATAGACCAGGGCGAGCACCAGCATTCCCAGTCCGATCATGGATGCGGGCTCCTGGTAGAAACTGGTGAAGTAGGCAACGTATTCGGTGTTGAATCCCCACAGGACAAACGGCAGACCTGCGGTGAGATAGAGCAGCGGAGCCAGATTCCCGCTCTCACGGTCGATCCATCGCAACAGAAACAAAAGAAAGAGCAGAAGGAAAATCCGCGGTGCAAAGGAGATGAACGGCAGGTATACCGTATCAGTGGAAAACAGCAGCGCGTTGAGTGCAACACCCGGAGTCCAGACCAGAAGGATGGAACTCACCCAGCGCGACGTCCACGGCATATCGAAATTCCAGAACGGCAGGACGTAATTGAAGAATCGCAGCTCGTACGCTTCCGTCCCTGGTAATGGAAGATTCTCCTCGAATCCCGATGGACCTGACGTGACCCAGAGCAGAAGACGGGTATAATCCCCGTTGTCCGCCAGTCCTACATGAAGCTGCATGACCGTCCCGACAAGGAGCAGCCCGAGAAGCAGCGTTTTCAGCATGAGGCGCGGGGTCGTATCCTGCAGGAAACGCTTCATGACGCACGGCCCTGATTGAATGAAACAGCGTGAAGCCGCGCCGGATCCTCGACCGGTGCGCGCAGTGTCCCGTCGATATATTCGCGGAACCATGTCTCCAGCACAAGCAGTTGCCATAGGCGAAGGCTATGGTCCTCGCGTCCTTCCGCATTCTCCTTGAGAAGTTGCTCGACACGCTCCCGGCGAAACAGTCCTCGTTCGGTCGCCTGTTGCGACAGAAGGATATCCTCGGTGAACGAACGGAGTGTATCGCGCATCCAGCCCCGGACCGGCGGGCTGTACCCGGTCTTCGGCCGGGTGAGAATAGACTCCGGAACAGTACCGCGGTACGCCCTTCGCAGCAGCACCTTACGTTGCGTGCCGGATCGGAGTTTGTCTTCATCCGGCAGCGCCATGCCGTATTCCACCAGCCGGTGGTCGAGGAACGGCACCCGCAGCTCAACTGCATGGGCCATGCCCGTTTTGTCCATGTTCTCCAGGTTCAGTTTCGGAAGGAAGGTACAGAGATCCACAGCGAGCATGCGGGAGAGCGGGCTCAGCTGCTGCGTTCGGGCGAGGAGGTTTTCATGCTCGTCATACACCTGCTCCAGCTCCGCGCTGGTGCAGACACCTTCGGCAAGGAGCTGACGGAGCTCCTCCGCACTGTTGTAGGAAGAGTACCCGAGAAAACGATCGGGAAACGGTTTCGACAGATGCCGCAGCAGGAACAGCGGACGCCGTCCCCGCTCGATGGGAAGCAGGCCCAGTTTTACGACGAACTGCAGCATTCCGGTACATGCGTGGATGAGCATTGACGGAACGAAACGAAGCTGTTCTCCGAACAGAACGGCGGGATAGCGTGGATAGCCAGCCAGGATTTCATCCGCGCCCATGCCGGTGAGAAGGACGGTCAGCTGCTGCCGCGCCCGACGTGTCAGCGCGAAATTCGTAACGACCGTCGGATCCGCCAGCGGTTCGTCGAGATGCCAGACAGTCTCGGGCAGAATTGAAGGCACATCCGTTTCCATCTCCGCAACATCCAGCTCCGCGCCGAAGGCGCTTGCCGCCAAACGTGCGAAGGGAAGATCGTCATCAAACACATCACGGCTGCGGCTGTCGTGTGAATAAGACGCGGTGAAAGCCCGCACGTCTCGCCCTGCTTCCGCCATCTCAGCGAGCAGGATCGTCGAATCGATACCGCCGCTGAGCAACAAACCGAGCGGGACGTCGGAAGCGAGCTGCGACCGCACCGCCATCCGAAGTAACGCACGGAATTCCTCATCGCGATCCGCTGGTGAGCTATGGGCCATGCCGGCGGAGGCCCAACGTTCGACGGGATCCCAGTAACGCCGAAGCTGCAGCGTACCGTTCCGGTACATCCCCACTGATCCTGGCGGTACTTTCCGAATACCGTCGAACAGCGTTTCTTCGCCTGGAACCCAGA
>JAFGKR010000148.1 GCA_016928515.1 Bacteroidota bacterium
ACTACCTGCCACGCCGCTCCCAACGGACCGTCGTGCAAGGCGGCGGTGACGACAAAGAGCCCGGAAAAAAAGACCAGCAGCGTCCAGTCAATCTCCCAGAACACCCGCTCCGGGCGCAGTCTCCGGGTGACAAGCAGGATGGACGCAGCACCGAGCGCCGCGAGCGAGACAGGCATGCCCACAAGGAGAGCGATGATGAGAACTCCCACCGAGAGGGCGCATTTCCGCAACAGGGGCCGGTAGACGCGCACGCGCAACGCTGCAGCTGTCTGCAACGGTGTGCGATGGAATTCGCGGTGGTAAACCAGAATGACGACGAGCCAGACGAGAATCAGTCCCACCAGGGCAGGTATGATCAGTGCAGCTGTGAAATCGATCACCGGGATGCCGGAGGCCATACCGATCAGCATGTTCTGCGGATTCCCGACAACAGTGGCGACGGAGCCCACGTTCGCCGCCATCATCAGTGCAATCAGGTAGGGAACGGGACGGCGTCCGAGGGCGTCAAGAAGTTCGAGGAGAAACGGTGTGAACATGAGGACGATTGTGTCGTTCAGGAAGAGGCTGGAAAGAAGTCCTGACGTAAACACCAGAAGAAGAAGCAGCTGGCGCGGTGTGCGAGCGATGTAGAGAACCCGCGCGGCCAGGAGGCGGAAGAAACCGGCGAGGCGGAGGTTGACGTTCAGCACCATCATCCCAAAAAGGAGGACGATAGTGTGGAAATCGATCGCATCCAGCGCTCGTGACGGAGAGAGAACACCGCCGAGCACCAGGACGGCGGCGCCGACGAGCGCAACACTAGCGCGGTTCATGCGCAGTCCGGGGATACGGCCGGCGGCGATCCCGGCGAGAATCATGAGCAGCCAGACCGTCGTCAGAATATCCATCACGCTCACGTGATCCTCCATTTCCGCCGGAGAAGGCGGGTTGCCGCTCGTTTCACAGTGCCTCCCCGTTCCCTGAAACAAATTTCATCTTCATTGGATATTTGATGGAATTCCTCGAAGAAAAATCGTATTCTGTGGTTGTTCTTTTCAAGCTGCGCATGTTTTCCGGCGATACTCCACTCAAGTGTGTGGATGATATACATATTGGCTGAGGTGCCGCGCAGGAAATGCACCGATGCAACATACGACTCTTTTCCTGTCTGACCACTGATTCCAGGAGGTAATAGATGAAACGCATGTACTCACTTCTTCTCGTTTCCGTGCTGCTGTTCGCGGCCTGCAGCGAGGAGCCCAATGCCCCCGTTTCCGACGGCGACGCGTCGGGACCGAACGTCAACACGATGCCGAAAACCGACGGCATCCCCGATATCAAGGATCGCTACATCGTCGTGTTCAAGGACGAGGTCGGCAATCCCGAAGCCGTGGCCAACGAACTCACTCGCGGAAAAAACGCGAAAATCCACTTCACGTATCGTCATGCCATCAAGGGTTTTGCCGCGACCATCCCCGAGCAGGCGCTCGAGGGGATACGGCACAACCCGAATGTCGATTATATCGAAGAGGACGGCATCGTGTACAAAAACACGATTCAGTACAATCCCCCAAGCTGGGGACTGAATCGTATCGATCAACGGGATCTTCCGCTTGATAACGAGTACGAATACCAGAATCTGGAAGGTGAGGGTGTGAGGGTGTACATCATCGACACCGGTATTAAATTCGATCACACGGAATACAACGGCCGCGCCTTCACCGGTCCGGACTACATCGACAACGACGACTACGCATACGATTGCGACGGACACGGAACCCATGTCGCAGGGACCGTGGGCGGTACCACGGTTGGCGTTGCAAAGAAAGTCACGCTGATCGCCGTGCGCGTGCTGGACTGCAGTGGCTCGGGAACCTATTCCACAGTCATCGCAGGCATCGACTGGGTCGCCGGATATCACCAGAAGCCGGCGGTGGCGAACATGTCCCTCGGCGGAGGATTCAGCACATCGGTGAACAGCGCCGTGAACAATGCCGTTGCGAAAGGTGTCGTCTTTGCGGTCGCCGCCGGGAACAACAACCGGAATGCGTGCAACTACTCCCCCGCCAGTGCCGCGGACGCCCTGACCGTCGGGGCAACCACCAGCAGCGACGCCCGCGCCTCCTACTCCAATTACGGGAGCTGCGTCGATATCTACGCTCCGGGATCGAGTATTTATTCCTCGACCATGACGGGAACGCCTCCCTATGCCAGCTGGTCGGGCACTTCCATGGCCACGCCGCATGTCGCCGGCGTCGCGGCACTGTATCTCGCAGTCAATACCAGCGCGGCACCGGCGACGGTGGAAAGCGCCATCAAGAACGGCGGAACGACAGGAAAGCTCAGCAACCTGCGCAACGGAGATCCGAACCTGCTGCTCTACAGCCTGATCGCAGGCTCCTCGACGCCGACGGTGCCGTTGGCTCCCACGCTCTCGGTCGGGAGCACGACCACAAGCTCCATCACACTGAACTGGACCAACGTCAGCAGCGAGACGGGATACCGGCTGGAGCTGTATGACGTAAGCACGAGTTCATGGGGCACGCTGGCCACGCCCGGAGCGGACGTGACGACGTATACCCACTCGAATCTGACTCCTTCCACGAACTACCCGTACCGGATCTTCGCAGTCAACAGTGTTGGGGATTCCCCGGCGAGCAATACGGTCACCGGAACCACGCAGGCGCCGGTCACCATACCGAACGCTCCCACGAATCTCGCGGCGCCGACGATTACGGCGACCGCGGTGTCGCTGACCTGGTCAGACAACTCCAACAACGAGGACAACTTCTACCTCAAGCGCTCCACTGACAACGGTCAGACTTGGCCGACGATGTGGACGCTCGCTGATAATTCGACTCAGTACACAGACAATACCGTTTCCGGGAGTACTTCCTACCAATACCAGGTTTTCGCATTTAACAGTGCGGGCAGTGCGGGCAGCAATATTCTCTCCGTGAACACCCCGCAGGCTTCCTCCAACATCACCATTGCCTCGATTACCACCAATTCCATCGGTAACAGGAATCTCTGGATGGCGGAGTTCACCGTCACCATTGTCGACGGGAACAACAGTCCTGTGAGCGGGGCAACTGTTTCTGGCGAGTTCAGCGGTGGCTATACCGGAACAGAATCCAATACGACTGATCAGAACGGGCAATGGACCTTCCCGAGCGGCTGGGTTCCCAAGAACGTCGGTTCGATAACATTCACCGTCACAAGTGTTTCGAAAAGCGGTGAAACTTGGGACCACGTCCAGAAATCCGCTGAAGCATTCAAGCCCTGATCTCATTCTTTCCTGATTCGCGAGGAAACGGGGACCGGATTCCGGTCCCCGTTTCCTCTTCCCTCCCCCCATCGCTGCTTTCCCGACCCTGCGTTCCAGAAACGCGCTCTATGAGGCGGCAGAAATCCGCTGGAGCATCGATCTTCCCTCGCCCTGGCGACATATTTCCCACTCGCAAGTCCGAAATAGGTGGTACCACCTATAAAAATAGGAGGTACCACGCATTGATTCCGACCACCCTGTTCGATAAGATTCCAGAGTGTTTTTTCGTCTCATCCGGACAGGCAGACAGACAATGTTCCCAGGTATCATTCTTTCGCGCACCGAGGGGAACACAGTTCCGGAGTGACGAACGAGGAATTCCGGGCGGTGCTCTTTATGGAGAGGTGAGCGCTACCGCGTGCCGCAGGATATCACTGCTCAATGTCACCATCGCGTCCTGCGGCACGCATCCCCCCGGATTCTTCCTGCATTTCTGCACTGTTTCCTGATAGGCGTAATAGATCCGGGGCGAGGGATTGTGCTCAGGGGCCAATCCCCCGGCACGGGCGGGCAACGACCCGCCCGTTTTTTGTTGGTACCACCTATGAAAATGGGCAGTATTACCCATTGACATAAGGCTGCTTCCTCTGTACAATGCAGATGCGTCAGCCCATTACACAAAGACATTTCCACCGTAGCCAGGTCGGAGAAATCTCCTCGAGAAAGCCATTTCCCTTGAGATGACGGCAAAGCGTCGGGGAAGTCAGCCTGCCTGCGGTCGGACAACGGAGCCGTTCCGCGAGACGCAGAAGGAGGATATCATGCGACACGTCCGACCATATGCTCCCCTCATTGCAGTGCTGTTTCTTTCCCTGATGACGGACCGTGCTGTTGCAACCAGTCCACCCTGCGTAACCGTTCGAAGTGCTCAGCTGCCCGTCCGGCCGCAAATTGTCTACACCCCGGTTTACTTGGAGGCTGCAGCAGCCGACGCGGACGGAGACTGCATCGTCCGATGGAAATGGCGGGTGCTCAACACACCTTCTGGATGCAACCCGTGCCCATACACGACGGGTGGTGCACAGATCCGCTTTGTCCCCGATCGTCCCGGAGATTACGTCATCTCTGTATGCGCATGTGACGGCTCGCGATGGAGCGCGCCTGTTACACATGTGATCCATGTTGAGGCTCCTTGTTCCGCGCTGCGGGACATTCGCACATCCTCACTGACCGGTGATGTTCCGCGGCGCATAAGGCCCGAGCCCCGGGAAGCGAACTTCGCACAGCGCATGGTATACCATATACACCGGTTGTATCTGGCGCTGCTGCAGCTCCTCGGAATCATGAATACAGCCTGAACTCCGAGCCTCCGGAGCACATCGGAGCGATGAAATTCAGGACGCCAATGGTTCCATGATACCGAGCTTGATCAGGAGTTCAAGAAAATAGAATCGGACCGAAAAACCACAGCCGAGAGACGCTGGTAAGCGGGATGGTATCCACCGAGACAGCGCGTCGTCGCTTGCCGAACAGATACGTCCTCGAAGAATCCATTCCGACTCACTCATCCTGACCGTAGGAAAGTGTATTGCGATCCGTGACGACACGAACATCTTGATTGTAGCGTGACTACCCGCTCCCCATGATGTTGTCGATCGCGACAGGGGTGAGATCCGTGCTGACGCGAAAACAGCCGGAAAACAAAAGCACGGTGAGAGCAGAAGCGACCGAGATGATTCGCGCCATCACAGGATTTCCTGTCGACCCGGGTACATGTGTGCAGTGTATGCCGTGAGTGGATATTCGTTCCGGGAAGGATACCGAATCCTCCATTCCCGGTCAAGTCCGGTCACTTTTGCACACGCGGTTTTGTGATTTCCTTGTATTATATTGCAATTATACGGTTCAATATTGCCTCGCTCACGATGTTCAGATGTTCCCTTTCACGGCGAATGAGTATTTCTTCTCATATCCAGGAGACCGTCATGAAAAATGCATGTGCTGAGACGTCCCGGCACTGTCTCATCCCCACCCTGTTCCTCCTCCTGATCGCGTCGACCACCCTCACAGCCCAGAACTGGCCGATGGTCAACGGCAACGGCACCCGGACCTCATGCGCCGCCGCACTGACACCGCAGCCGCCACTTACGGAAACCGGTTCCGCTGAACTTCACCAGCGAGTGCTTTTTCCGTTCTCCTATTACCGGGGGGTGCTGTACGGTGGGCGTGATGGGGAACCAAATGTTGCCGTCGCGGTCGATGCGACGACCGGCGAGGAGCTGTGGACGTTCGAGATCCCCGGTACCAGGGCATCGATGAATCACGTCCCCGCCGTCACGGACGACATCGTCCTCTGCAGCGGTCAGCACGCAACTGCGCTGTATGCACTGAACCGGACGGACGGTACCGTCGCCTGGACCGTTCCGATGGGTTCCGGATACTCCTGCAATGCCGTGATCGACGGCAGCTCGGCCTTCATCACGACCGACAGTCTCTACCGGATCGCGCTCTCGGATGGAAGCGTGCAATGGACGTTCCCCTTCAACCAAAACACGACACCGACCATCGATGAGCACGCGGTGTATGTCAACGGCGACCGGAAAGTGTTCGCACTCGAGAAAAGCACCGGCGCGGAGATCTGGAACGTCCCTTCCCGCGAAGGCAGTTACGGACAGGTCATTTCAGAAGGAGAGATCCTCTATGCATCAAACGGGAATGCGATTCGTGCGCTGCGTGCGTCCGACGGCAGTGAAGTCTGGAATACGGCACTGCCGGACATCGTATGGTTTGCAGGACTGACCACCGGCTGCATCGCACTCGGCGGGGATGTCCTGTGCGCCGCCATTTGGAAGGATACATCGGGCACCGCCGTTCTTGTGGCGCTGGATAAACACACGGGCGCGCGTCTCTGGACACATCGATTCGCGACGGAGGGGATGTACACTCCGACTATCGTCGGGAACACGGTGTACGTGACGGGATGGCAAACCCGGAACCTGTGGGGATTCGATCTCCTGAACGGGGACATGCGCTGTGAAATCACCGGCGGCAGCTACTGGTATCAGCCCGTGGCGGCCGACGGAAAACTGTACGTCTCCAGCGGCATCGGGATTCACGTATTCGAGGAAGGCAGCACGGAAGTGGAGCGCGGCGCGGTACGTCCATCCCGGCTGACACTTGACATTACGCCCAATCCCGCGCGGGATCATGTCCGCATCCAACTCCGAATGGAGCAGCGGGAATCCGTTCATGTGAGCGTCCATGATCTTCTGGGTCGGGAAATCGCAGTCATCACCGACGGGATCTACGATGCCGGCGTTCACGACTTCTCCTGGCAGACACGGAACGGACGCGGAGACGCCCTCGTTCCCGGCATCTATTTCCTCACGGCGCGCGGTCGGTCGCAGATGCAGACTCGGACCCTGCTGCTGCGCTGAACGCGGGATGCGTATTCCTCATCGGGATCGCCGTGATCACCGATACGCACCCGGATTCACCGAAGCAGCTGCATAAGGAGGGTCTCCGTCGTCCCGTCCGCGGTCAGCCTGCAGAGATAGGATCCCGGGGGCAGGGTTCCGGCCTGCATCGCGATGCGGTGCGAACCCGCGTGCAGGAAGCCGTCCTGCAGAAGCACGACTTCCCTGCCGAGAACGTCATGCACGGAGACGCGCACCCGGGCGGGTCGTGTGATATCGAATTCGATCGTCGTCTGTGCGTGGAACGGATTCGGATGATTGCCGCGGAGCTGCACGGTCGTCGCCGGGAAAGCGCGCTGAACCGTGCTGGTCTCTTCGTAGCGCACGATATACAGGCCGGACAGCCAATCCGTCACAACATGGTATTCCCCGAGCATCGCGACATCGCGGGCGGATGACGGGGTACGATAATATCCGGCAGCGGCGGGATGGGCGGGATCCGAGATATCAATCCCCATCAGGCCGTTGTAGCCGTCGGCGACCCATGCGATATCGCCCGCGACGCTGATCTGATAGGCATTCGATACGCCGGGCAGTTCCGCGACCAGGAACGGATTCGCGGGATTTGAAACATCCACGATGCTCGCTCCTCCATAGTACCTGGCGATATAGGCGTACTCGCCGACCACCACTACTCCAACGGCAACGGACGATGTTGCATATTCGCCCACCATTTCGGGTGAAGCGGGATCCGTGATGTCGATGATACGCAGGCCGCGCGATCCGTCTGCGACATACGCAAAATTCCCCTGCACGGCGACATCCCGTGTGTCGGCGAGCGTGAGGGTGGCTGTCAGTACCGGTTCTTCCGGGTTCAAGACGTCAATAATACACAACCCCTCAGAGGAATTCCCGATATAGACATATCGCCCCGCCTTCGCGATCGCGACACTTCGTCCGTCCATGTTCAGAGATCCCGCTTTCGACGGAGCCGCAGGATTCGAGACGTCGATCACCGTCAATCCCCGCATGACGCTGGCGCAGTATGCATAGTCACCGTCGACGACAACGTCTTCGACGTACGTGTCGGGAAACAATTCGGAAACCTCGACCGGATGCGCGGGATCAGTGACGTCGACAATGCGGAGCCCCCGATCGTATGCGACGACATAGGCGTAGTCGTCCTTGATACACAGGTTCTGCGAAAAGCCGCCGGATGCAAAGGTTGCGGTGATCACGGGTGCCGAGGGATCGGCGACATCGACGAATGTGAAACCTCCGGTTTCGGCTGCAATGTATGCGATATTGCCGAACAGCTGCAGGTGCGCGGCGTTGCCGTCCATAAAAACCGAGGCGATTTCGGTTGGCTGCTGCGGATCCGTGATATCGACGACGAACATGCCCTTGCCGCCGAGGGTGTACGCGTGGGTGTTGCCGACCTCGACGTCGACGAGAAAGTTGCTGCCCATGGGCAGGGTGGCACCCTTGACGGGATTCGCCGGGTCGTAGACGTTCACCAGCTGCAGTCCCTGATATCCCGTCGCTAGGCAAACGTTGGTTCCGCGCACGCCGATACCAATGCATTCCCCGAGTTGGTCAAGCGATCCGGCCAGCACGGGATGCGCCGGATCGCTGATGTCGACCACATGCACGCCGTCATTCCCGAAGGCGATATAGGCGTAGGGCGAGACGATCGTGATATCCCGGAAATACATGTCTTCGGGATTGTAGACGCCCACCTCCTCGGGTTGTGTGGGATCGCTGATATCGACCACCCGCATGCCGCTCCTGCGGCATCCGACATAGAGATGGTTGCCGTGCAGGAGCATGCGGTCCGAGCCATCGGGGAAGGTGAGCTGCGCCACCTCCCGCGGTGCGGCGGGATCGCTGACGTCGATCACGCGAAGTCCGTCCTCGTCGTTCGACACGTAGCAGTACATCCCGCTCACGGCGATGTCGTGGACAATGCTCCGAAAACGAAGTACGCCGAGCCGCCGGGAATCCAGGGGATCGGAGATGTCCCGGATATCCAGGAGGGAACCGCGTCCCATGTACAGCGTGCTTCCGTCCACATCTCCCGCGAAGCAGGGACCGTCGATCAGGGAACCGATCTCGGTGACATGCTCCGCCTGCTGCGCGAAGACGGTGCTGCCGGCGGCAAGCAGCAGGCAGATGGTCAGGACAGAAGGTGCAAACATCCGTTGGAACAAAGATTTCATACCCGGTCTCCTCTATTGGAAAACAAACGTCGCGTCCATGGCATGGAAAGATCGATCCGGATCGGCGCTGCTGCGATGTCTCGCGGAGACATGCAGAACACGCCCACCTGGAATTGCCGTTACGCTTACTTGGAAATAATGTAAGAAAATCCGACAAGAAGTGCTCTGAACACCATGTCATCCCTTTCAGACACGGCCAGGGTAATATCAGGCCATCGGTTTGACCGGAATGACGATATCAACGATATGCACCCGTCCCCGTAACTTATTGTCTTTGCTTCACTTACGGGCACCCGGAAAACTGGTCGCCGTTTGGTCGCCGTTTTTGATCCGGGAGGGCGACGCGCGCGGCGGCTGGCAAGCCTTCACATCGCTTCCGAGGCTTTCTCAACCAACTGGCGATCAGTGAAAGGCTTGAAGCTCTGAGAACCATTTTCGACGCTTTCGTAATCCTCTGCGGTGTCCCGATGCGCAATTGCCTGTGTTGTTCCTTTGGAAGAACCGACTTTTGCTTCTCGCATCGGTTGCCAGTGGCAAACAGCGATAGCCGCCGTGCTATCCCGCTAATATACAAGAGGATGGCTCGTTAGCACTC
>JAFGKR010000149.1 GCA_016928515.1 Bacteroidota bacterium
CGATCACGAGGGCGATACGCCGGATGAGGATACGGCGATACCCGAAAAACACGAACAGAGCGGCGGCGAGGATCCAGAGGAGGAGAACAGAGAGGATGAAGAGCGTTTCCGCAGTCACCGCATCCTTGATGTCATTCCACCAGCGCACAAAGAACAACAATGGTACCGGTTCAAGCCGGTCCCGTGCCCGGGCACGCACGACTTTCAGATTGTGCAGAACATCCTCATTCCCGGGATCGTGAAGCAGCGCCCGCTCGTAATGCAGGATACTCTTCGCAAGTTCGCCGTTCTTGTAATATGCATTTCCCAGATTGTAGTGAACGGGGAAGCTTCCATACCCGTTGCGCTGCAGTTCTTCCAGGAGTTCGATCGTTCCAGTATAGTCGGCCTGTTTGTAGAGTTCCACGGCTTCCCGGAAGATTTCCTCCGGTTCTCCTGTCTGCGCCTGAGAAACGGGCACGCCAACACAGATCAGAAATGCGCTCAGTACCAGGACGAGAAATCCAAATCCCCTCACCTCGGTGTTCCGCTCGACTGCGGCAGACGGTCGGCTGCTCCGGTTCATGCTCTCCTCCCGCGCATCTCTTCCTCAAGAGAAACGATGGCATCCCGGACGCGGTCGTAGAGGCTGCGCATTTCGTCCTCGCTCGCCCGGGTGTCAGAAAAGCGTGCGAATTCGACGCCTTCCAGTGCTCCGCGCAAAGCTTCGACGGTCTCATCGGCGATTCCCAGCTGGCGGAGCCGGTCCAGCACAGTTGCAATGGTCGTCATTGAGGTCGGAAGCCCCAGCTTGTCCTGCGTGTACCCCCACAACGCGCGCGCGATCTCCAGATAATACGCATCGATATCGCCGGCTTCGAGATGTGACCGGGAATTCCGCAGGCGGCGCTCCGCGACCCGGGTTGCACGGCGTCGCTTCAGTCCGGCGACATCCGCATGGGTACGGTCATACTGCTGTTTCCACACAAGGGCGGCTGCGAGTGTCACGAGCGGAAGGAGAAACATGAGAAGAAGCAGGGGAAGCGATACACCGAATGCCCTGTCGACTTCGAGTTCTTCAACGGATTCACGCACGGGACGAATATCCATGGCAAGATAGTCGATGTATTCCTGCTCAACACTGCTCGCACGCCTGCGGGCATCCCCTTCGGCGATATTCATCACGAAGGCGGGAGATTCCAGTGTCTGATAGCGCTTTCTCTCCAGATCGAAATAGCTGAACGTCACCGGGGGCAGAGTAACCTTACCCGGATACCGGGGCACAAGGATATACTCGAAGCTCTTACTGCCGTGCAACGTGCTCCCCTCTGCCTGCACGTCCTCGCTGATCGTGGGGTCGTAATGATCCACACCTGCGGGGAAGGTGATGTTCGGTTCGTCAAGCAGTCGGATATTGCCCGTCCCGCGGAGAGTGACTTTGAGCGTCGCCGTTTCATTTGCCTTGAGGTCGCTGCGATCCAGCGTCGTCTCCATATCATAGCTTCCGACGATACCGGTGAAGTCGACGGGTTTTCCCTCCTCAGGAAGCTCGCGGACATTGACCAGGATGTTCGGAGAACGCAGGATTTTCTTGACATTATCGTAGTTGTCGAGAAAGGGATCACTGAAAAAGCGATCAAAAAATTCATCCCCGGTTCTCCGTCGCTTCCGGACGCGGACGGTCGTACCTATTTCAAATGGTTCGATCGTGAGTTTTCCGGTCTGCGTAGGGAAATACAGCACCTTTCGCAGCATATATGTCTCGTACTGCTTCCCGTTGTAGACTTCCACCTTCGGTCGAAGTTGCGTCGGGGCTTCGATGTCCTCTGACCAGAATCCCACCATCCGCGGCAGTTTTATGGGATTGTCGAGTTGAAAGGCGACACGAGAATACAGTTTGTACGTGACGGTGATCGGTTCACCGAGAAGCACATTGGTCTTGTTGGCAGCGGCACGCAGGAACAGATTGTCGCCGAGGTCGACATCCTGTGCATCTTGCTGCCGTCCTCCCTGCTGTTGCGTCGGGGGCACCGCTTTGGTCACATGCACCGTCACGGTGTTGCTGGTCAACTGTTTCCCGTCGTACGCAATCGTCGCAGCCGGTACCGTGAACTTTCCGGTGCTGCGCGGCTGCAGCACGTACGTCCACGAGATGCTGCTGGACATCCGCCCGTTGATGATCTGCACCTGCTGGGAAGTCGACGGACCGGCAAGCGTGAGAAAATGCCGATTGAGATCCGGGGCATTGAAGTCCCGGTGGCCTTTCAGATTGCCACCGGAGAGAGAGTACGTTACCTGGAAGCGTTCACCGACAGGGATTTCCGTCCGGTCCACACTGCAGGTAAACCGTACGTCCTGCGCGCTGGCTGCGGAAGCCAGGAAACAAAACAGCAGTATACCGATGGGAAAACGCTGCATGCCTTGTCACCAGTCCTTTTCAACGGAAGTGCGGACACCGACCTGTTGCCGTTTCTTTTTCTGCAGTTCCTTTTCCTGCCGCTCCAAAGCGCGAAGGATCTGTTCCGCCTGCTGTTTCGACATCTGTGGCTCTTCCTTGGGCTTGGACTGCTGCTGCTCCGGCTTGGCCTTCTGTTCCTGGTCCTGATCCTTCTGGTTCTGCTGTTGCTGTTGCTGTTGATCCTGCTGATCCTTTTTCTGCTGTTCCTCGTCGCGGTTCTTGTCCTGGTTCTGCTGGTCCTGCTCCTTATCCTGATCCTTCTGTTTCTGCTGCTGGTCCTTGTTCTGATCCTGATTCTGCTGTTGCTGCTGCAGCTCGTCGAGTTTTTTGCGCGCATACGTCAGGTTGTATCGCGCATCCTCATCCGTCGGATCGAGTTTCAGAGCTTTTTTGTACCATTCGATCGCCTGCCGGTAGGCCTGTTCGCGCAAATCCGCTCCCTGTGCGCCTGCCGCCTGCTGCAGGGCAGGATGCTCCTTTCCCTCGTCGGCCGCTTTGAGGAAGGTGTTCCCGGCATTGTACAGCGTTCGTGCGAGCGTGGCTTTGTCCCGGACCCGCATCCCGGCTTTCTCGTATGCTTCCAGGGCTTTCTGAATATCCTCCGTGCGGTATGCGGCATTCCCGATGTTGAAGTGACTCTCCGGGCGTTCGGCTTCCGTTGCGGCGGCCTGCTCGTACAATTCCCTGGCGCGGTCGTACTCTTCCTCACGGTAGTACTCGTTGCCTTCGTTGACCGTGGAGCGGTAGGACTGTGCAGTCGCGGTCACTGACAGGCTGCACATCCATGCGATACAGACGGAAAAAAAGAAAACAAACCTATGCGTTCTCATCGTTCGTCACCCTCCTTTTCTTCATTCGGTGCAAAAATGGAAAAGCGGGAGAGAAAGCGATTCCGTGTCTCGGATATCAGCAGTTCGGTCACCAGCAGCAGCAGCCCCAGGAACAGCAGGTATTGAAAGCGATCCTCGAAATCGGTGAACTGCTTCGTCCCGAATTCCTTTTTTTCCATGCGTTCGATCTGTTCGAACACGGTCGCAAGATTGTCTCTCCCACTCAGTGCCTGGGTGAAGGATCCACCGGTGATGCGAGCGATCTCGCGCAGTGTTTCGTCATCGAGACGTGTGAGCACCAGGTTCCCATCCTGATCCTTCTTGAATCCCTGCCGGCGATCGCCGGAGCCGACCGGTATCGGTGCGCCCTCCAGCGATCCCATTCCGATGGTATGGATGACGATACCTTCCGGCGCCGCCTCCTTTGCCACGGCAACCGGATCGTCTTCGTGGTTTTCCCCGTCGGTGATGATCACCATCGCCTTGTATTTCCCCTCCTCCTTCTTGAAGGATTCGCGCGCCAGTTCGATTGCGGAGCCGATCGCCGTACCCGGTCGTGGGGCGATCCCCGTGGTGATGACGTCGGTGAGCATCAGGGCGGCGTTGTAGTCGGACGTCAGAGGCAGTTGCGTATACGCCTCGCCGGAGAACACGATGATGCCGATGCGGTCTCCCTTGAGATTGTTGATCAGATTCTGCAGTTCTTTTTTCGCCGCACTGATGCGATTCGGCTGGATATCCTCTGCGAGCATGCTGCTTGAGACGTCGATAGCCACAATCAGGTCGATACCGCTGCGCGTGACTTCCTCGAATTTCGTCCCCACCTTGGGATTGGCGTAGGCGACGATGAGCGATGCGAACGCGAGCAGCAGGATGCTTCCCCGCAGCCAGTACTTGACCCGACTGCGAGCGGGGACCATGCGCAGGACCGTCGAGCGAAGGCCGTAGCGCCGAACGCTCCGGTTCCTCAGGTACCACGCTCCCCACAGCACAAGGGCTATCAGGGGTAAAAGAAACAGATACTGCAGATGTTCCGGATGGGCGAATTGTATCATTGCTGATCTCGTGTTTCTCTTCTGTCGTTCGCTACGGAATCTTGCGAAATACGAACGCGGACAGCAGCAGCTCGGTCAGCAACAGCCCGAGACCGAGCAGCAGGTATGGATAAAACAACTCCGTGTAGCGATGGAATTCCGTGACTTCGATCTTGGTGCGCTCGAGTTTGTCTATCTCCTCATAGATCTCCTTGAGCTTGCGATTGCTGGTGGCGCGGAAATACTGTCCGTCGGTGATTGCGGCGACCTGCCCGAGCATGTCCTCGTCGATTTCGACCGGGACCGGCTGATACTGCACACCGAAGGGCGTCTGCACGGGATACGGTGCCATGCCTCGTGTTCCGACCCCGATGGTGTAAATGCGAATACCGAAGGTTTCCGCGATCTCCGCCGCAGTAGCCGGATCAATCGAACCCATGTTGTTGATCCCGTCAGTAAGCAGAATCATCACTTTACTCTTGGACTTGCTACTCTTCATGCGGTTGACCGCGTTGGCTATCCCCTCGCCGATCGCCGTACCGTCCTCGAGGTACCCGGTCTTCACTTTCTCCAGGAGATCGATCAGTACGGCATAATCCGTTGTCAGTGGACACTGGGTGAAACTCTCGCCTGCGAAAATCACCAGTCCGATACGGTCATTGATGCGTCCCTGAATGAATTCCTTCGCCACTTCCTTCGCCGCGTCGAGCCGGTTGGGACGAAAATCCTCCGCAAGCATCGATCCGGAGATATCGAGGACAATCGTGATGTCAATGCCTTCGCGAAATACCTTCTCCCCGCGCGCGGATGATTGCGGCCTTGCGAATGCGACGATCAGCACACCGAGCGCAAGAAGGCGCAGGATGAACGGAAGCGGGCGCAGGTGCACACGCCATCCGGACGGAATCTGATCGAATACCGCAAGCGATGAATGCTTCATTGCTGCGGTCAGAACGCGCCGTTTCCAGATATACCAGGCCACAAGCAGCGGCAGCAGGATGAGCAGCCAGAGAAATTCCGGGTTGGCGAACTGCGTGATGGGTTCAAACATCGGCATCCTCCCCGGGGGACGTCTCTGCAGAGTCCTTACGTGGAGTGTCCGTCGACTGCGCAACGATCGAATCCCGCGTCAGCTCCCTCTCTCCGGGAGGGACAGGGCGGTCGTCGCG
>JAFGKR010000150.1 GCA_016928515.1 Bacteroidota bacterium
GCCGGTGCCGTTCTCTCCGGTGATCAGCACGTATGCCGTTGTTGGTGCGACGCGCGCGATGGTGCTGCGAAGGTTTTCCATTATGGAAGAGGAACCGACCATGACATCCTGGCCTTCAATCTCTTCGCGCATGCGGATGTTCTCACGCAGCAATGCCGTCTGCCGGATGGCATTGCGCAGCGTGATGAGAATCTTTTCCCGGTCGGGCGGTTTGGAGAGGAAATCGAAGGCGCCCTTCTTCGTCGCTTCGACGGCGGTTTCGATACTGCCGTGTCCGGTGAGGAGAATGACGGGGATGTGAGGATGTGACTGGCGGAGTCGTTCCAGCGTTTCGATGCCGTCGAGACCGGACATTTTCACATCGAGGATGATCGCATCGGGACGAATGACGTCGATCTGTTCGAGGGCCTTGACGCCGCTGTCGACATCGGCGACCGCAAATCCTTCATATTCCAGCGTCATCCGCAGTGTCTCGCGGATGCTACGCTCGTCATCGACGAGCAGAATCTTGTGTGTCGTTCGAGCAGTCATGCGAGTTGAGTCCGCGTGTGAAAATTTCCGATGGATGAACATCCCGATGCGCCAGTAATTCCAACGCGAAGTGAATGCCGAGGCAGTTGGCTACAATATCGCGCGGATCCCGCGATCCTTCGAGTTTGAATATCTCTTCCGCCCACTCGAGAGCCTCTCCCGCAAAGACGACGAGTTCCTCCCGTCCGGTTTTCAACTGAAGCCACGCCGATCCGAAAAAATGCGGGAGTTTGTCGCGGTCAAGCGGCCCTGAGGAATCCGAAAACAGCTTGCCCGGAAGATTTGCCATGCGACGCTTGAACGCATCCCTGCTCTCGGTGGAAACGGGGACGGTCACGCCGACATCCAGCAGAGGGACACGCGCCGGAAAGGTGTGATACGGCAGCGTCGCCCAGGCACAGCCGAGCACAGCAAGCGACGGATCACCCTCGGCAAGATACACAGCACGAAGGAAAATCTCATCCAGGCGAGCCAGATCTCCTCGCAGGGTCCGCTCGTCCGGGGCTTCGAGCTCGGATATCCAATTGCGGAGCTCGTAAATGAGCGCGAGTTCTTTTGGAAAAACAAGGCCTCGTATGAAGCGCCAGAGCCTGGAAAAAAACGTATCGCCAACGGCACGGTCTTGAAGGCGAGAAGAGTCGGAGGCCGCAGGCCGGGCCCCGCCCGCAGGCGGCGAGAAGAGTCGAAGGCCGGAGACCGCGGACCCACCGCAGGCGGGGTTCAGGCGTGAAGACGTGTGGTGATGCGTTCTCTGCATCATGCTGTGGGGAGATTCGGTAGAGTGATGCGGTTTCTGCAAGGCGGCGGGCTCACAAGGGACGAGAGGCGAGGAACCCGAAAGCAGAAGGACCAGCATGCATACGGATACGTATGCCATGGCTCAGGTCTGGATGACGCCGGGATTGAAACGCGGCAGGTCGGGATTGCTGTCGGCGATGCGAATGCAATGTGAAATGACATCACGTGTATCGACGGGATCGATGATGCCGTCCACCCAGAGACGGGCTGCGGCGTAATACGGACTCATCTGACTGTCGTAGCGCTCATGGATTTCGCGCAGGATGGCTTCCTGATCTTCTTTGCTGATCTCTTTTCCTTCCTTTTTCATCTGACCGATACGGATTTCGAGAAGGGTACGGCTGGCCTGTGCGCCGCCCATCACCGCGATCTGTGCCGTCGGCCAGGCGAAAATGAAGCGCGGATCATAGGCCTTGCCGCACATCGCGTAATTCCCTGCCCCGTAACTGTTTCCCGTAATGAAAGTGATTTTCGGGACAACGGAATTCGCGACCGCGTTCACCATCTTTGCGCCGTCCTTTATGATGCCGCCATGCTCTGCGCGGCTGCCGATCATGAAGCCCGTGACATCCTGGAAAAACACCAGCGGAATTTTTTTCTGATTGCAGTTCAGTATGAACCGCGTTGCCTTGTCGGCGCTGTCGCTGTAGATCACGCCGCCGATCTGCATTTCCCCTTTGCCGTCCTTGACGATACTGCGCTGATTCGCGACGATGCCTACCGCCCAACCGTCGATGCGCGCATAGGCACAGATGACCGATCGGCCGTAATCTGCCTTGTACTCGACGAATTCGTTGTCATCCGCGATGCAGGCCAGCAGCTCGTAGGTATCGTACGGTTTCGAGCGGTCTTTCGGCATCAGGCCGTACAGGTCTGCGGCAGGACGTCGTGGTGCAACACTTTCGATACGGCTGAAACCTGCGCGCGTATTCGTTCCCAGCTTCGAGACGATATCGCGAACCGTCTGCAGGGCCGTGGTGTCATCAGGCATGCGATAATCCGTCACGCCGCTCAGTTCACTGTGCACCTGGGCGCCGCCAAGCGACTCATTGTCGATTTCCTCCCCGATTGCAGCCTTGACCAGGTGTGCGCCTGCGAGGAACACCGTGCCCGTTCCCTCCACAATCAACGCCTCATCGCTCATGATCGGGAGATACGCGCCTCCGGCCACGCAGAATCCCATGATGGCGGCGATCTGCGGGATGCCCATTGACGACATCACCGCGTTGTTGCGGAAAATCCTTCCGAAATGTTCCTTGTCCGGAAAGATCTCATCCTGCATCGGAAGAAAGACGCCGGCGGAATCAACGAGGTAGATGATGGGGAGACGGTTTTCGATGGCGATTTCCTGCGCGCGAAGATTTTTCTTGCAGGTGATAGGGAACCATGCCCCAGCCTTGACCGTGGCATCGTTCGCAACAATGACGCAATCCCTCCCGTGGATCTTTCCGACGCCGAATATCGTGCCCGATGACGGTGCACCACCGTATTCCTCATACATATCCCAAGCGGTGAACAATCCGATTTCGAGAAAGGCACTGTCTTTGTCAAGCAACGCTTCGATACGTTCACGCGCAGTCAGTTTTCCGCGTTCATGATGTCGCGCGATTGCCTTCTCGCCTCCACCCATCTGTACCTGCTTCTCGCGCGCGCGCAGCACGCGGAGCAGATTCTTCATGTAGTCTTCATTGATCAGATAGGCGTCGCTGCGTTTCGGCGTCTCGAAGGATTTCATTGCTGCACTGTGGCTGTGGAACTCAGGGGAAAATACATCAGGAGCAGTGCGGACACAAATCCGGAGCGCCGGACGCGGTTGTCTGTTGCTCCGGGCCTGAGTATCTTGTATTTCAATTGCCTCCTGCATTTCGGAAGCATGTATGAAGCAGGACGATAACCCCATTCTTGAAGTTCGAAATCTCACCACATCGTTTGATACCGACGAGGGCATCGCGAACGCAGTGGACAAGCTCTCTTTCGTGATTCACTGCGGCGAGACGCTCGGACTTGTCGGTGAATCCGGTTGCGGAAAATCCGTGACCGCGTTGTCCATCATGCGGCTCATTCGTCCTCCGGGCAGGATCGTCAGCGGGGAGATCCTGTTTCATGGGCGCGATCTTCTCAAAATCAGTGAACGGGAGATGCGGGGTGTGCGGGGCAACGAGATTGGGATGGTGTTTCAGGAAGCGATGACATCGTTGAATCCCGTCTTTACCATCGGTGATCAGCTGACGGAAGTTCTGCTCTATCACGACGACTGCAGCTGGTCCGACGCGTATGCCCAGTCGGTGGACATGCTCAGCCGTGTCGGTATCCCGGATCCACACTCTGCAATGACCGCATATCCGCATCAGCTCTCAGGAGGCATGCGGCAGCGCGCGCTTATCGCGATGGGACTCGTCGCCAAACCCGACCTGTTGATTCTCGACGAGCCCACCACGGCGATCGACGTTACAGTGCAGGCGCAGGTGCTTCGTCTGATCAACGAGCTGCGGATGGAGTTGGGAATGACGGTTCTGCTGATTACGCACGACCTTGGCGTTGTGGCAGAAGTATGTGACCGTGTGGCGATCATGTACGCATCACATATCGTTGAGTGTGCGACGGTGCATACGATTTTCCATCATCCCCGGCATCCGTACACTGCCGGACTGCTCGCATCCATCCCGGCATTTCACACCCCCAAGGAGCGGCTGACCATCATTCCCGGTCAGGTGCCGCGTCCGACGATGTATCCTGCCGGCTGTAACTTTCATTCCCGATGCCTGTACGCAACAGAAACCTGTGTCATGCATGAGCCCGAATTGACACCCGTTGCCGAAGATCATGGGGTCGCCTGCTGGCATTGGGAGGAGGTCAGACTGTCTCTCGGCTCCTTGCAGAAGGCGGGAGCTGACGGGAAGCGGGATTGATTCCTGCCTTGCTCATGAATCGAAATCGTTATATTGTCATCTCATGATTGACGGCTCCCAAGGCCTTCTGACGCACACACCCAGTTACCAAGGATTTTTCATGCAGAAAGTATTTTTGTCTATTCTGGCAACAATTCTTCTTACCACGGGCGCATTCAGTCAGGAAGTGCACGAAGAAGAGGGCCTTGCAGTTCCTCTTCCGGAGGAACGGTTTACGCTGACGCAGCAATCGCTGCAGGAGAGCGTGTCGTTATCGAAAGCACATTCGGCATTCCGCAAATTCGTCATACGCAATACAGACTGGTCTTTCCGCTACGATGCCGTCCGCGGAACTCCCCATCGTGCATGGGGATCCGGCATTCCGATTGCGGGGTATCCGAGCATTCACCTTCTCAATGCACCGCCTGCGGGCCGCCAGTTTCTGGCCGAGCATGCCTCCGTTCTGAACATTGACGAACGTAACCTGCGCCTGCTCTACTCCGAGATTGTGAGCGGCAAAGCGTATCAAAAATACGTCCAGGTGCACGAGGGAATCGATGTGCTTCACTCCTACGTCGATCTGCGCATCAGTCCGACGGGTCGCGTCTTCATGTTCGGCAGTGACTACCATCCTTCCATCGACGTGAATACAACGCCGACGCTTTCACTTGTCGCAGCGCGGGAATTCGCCAAGGTCGGTCTTCCCTACACCGAGTCCAATGAGCACATCACGGACGGACAGCTCTACATCCTTCCGGTGAAATATCCGAATTCCATCACCTACCGTCTGGTCTACAATTTCCAGGTTAAAAACGGCTCCGATGAGATCTGGGACACGTACGTCGACGCGCATGATGGAAGCATCGTCTGGCGACATGATCTGATCACCCATTTCCACGGTGGTCCAGGACCGAATGCGACGGCAAACGTCGTGAACGGCCGCGTGATGATCAAGGTGTATCCGGAATCCTATACGCTCGAGGAGCTGACGCTTCCCCTCATGAACGCATACGTCTGGGTAAGCGGCAAAATGTACGTCACTGATCAGGACGGTCGCTTCACCGCAGATCTCGGATCAAACAGCACCGGGCAACTGGTGACGCAGATGACCGGACCCTACGCGCGCGTTTTCCGTATCGACAGTTCCCGTTCCGGAAATCCGGGCCATGCCTATCAGACGACTACCGTCGCTTCAGGACAGGACATCGAACTTCTGTGGGACAACTCGAACAGCATCGCATCCGAGCGAAATACGTTCTATCACATGAACCTGGTGCGCGATTTTTCCCGCGCGCTGGATCCGTCCGCGAACAATAACAAACTCGACGATCAGATCCCTGGGGGTGTCGAATACAATGACCAATGCAATGCATTTTTCGACGGACGTGGTGTGACGTTCTTCAAGGAGAGCAATCAGTGCGGAAATACCGGACAAATCTCCTCAGTCATTCACCATGAAATGGGCCATGGTATTCATATCTGGTTGACACAGAAACTGACTGGCAGAGGGCCCTACAATCCTTCCCTCAAGGAAGCCATTGCAGACATGACCACGAACCTTCTGCGCGACGATCCACGCATCGGTGTCGGCTTCATGAAAGCCGAATCAGGCCTGAATCCCCACGGTGGAACAATCCGCAACTCGGACAACACACACCGCTATCCGGAGGATGTACTGCAGCCGGAATTCGGCGCGCAAAACTATCACAAGAACGGTATGATACTGACCGGCGCCGTCTGGGATGTCCGTGAGGCCATCGGCCTCGATCGAACGCGACGTCTGTATCATGATGCTCTCTACGGCGTGCCGGACGGTCTCACACTCGGCAACGGACTTGCCGATTTTTTCATGGAATTTCTCGTCGCGGATGACGATGACGGAGATCTTTCCAACGGCACACCGAACAGCGAAGCCATCGTGGCAGCATTTGCTGCACATGGCATTCCCGGATCGGCCATCGAGATTCTTCACGAACAGACCGCCGATCAGGAAAATGTCGTGAGCCCCATCGCCATCACGGGGATTGCCCGCATTTCCGGTGGCATTCATCCCGAGGATCTCTTCATCAGTTCGGTCGATCTGATTTATTCGACGGATTCCTGGCAATCCTCCGATCGCGTCACCGCAGTGTATAATCGAGGGACGGAGCAATTCATCGCAACCATCCCCCCCATGCCGGCTGGAACCATCATCCGCTATTACTTCGAGGCTTCCGACAACTTCGGGACGAGCGCAATTCACCCGGTATCCGCGCCGGAGGACCACTATCTTTTCCTCGTTGGATTCGAACGCAAATTCTTCCACGACGCCGAAACCGAGGATGGATGGACCGTTCAATCCACCGCGTCTTCGGGTGAGTGGATCCGCGACGTGCCTGTCGGTACCTGGGACGAACGGGTCGGAAAGGAGGGCGAGGCCCCGTACATTCAGCCGAACGAGGACCACACCCCCGGTCAGGGCAAGGATAAATGCTGGGTGACGGGAAACGCACCACGCGGCGCCGGTATCGGTGACAACGACATCGACGATGGTCTGACGGAGATCTATACCTCCAATTATGACGTCAGTGAAATGATACAACCCGTTCTGCGCTATTATCGGTGGTTCTCGAATGACGCCAGCGCCAATCCCGGGCAGGATTACTGGACTGTGCGTGGATCCTCCGACGGCGGAACAACATGGACGAATCTCGAACGAACGAAGGTATCCAATGCCTCCTGGCAGCAGAAGACCATCGTCCTTCGCGAATTCGTCGATCCAACCACCGAATTCAAAGTGCGCTTCATTGCCACGGACTACGAACCCGGTTCGCTTGTCGAAGCGGCATTGGATGATTTCGAGATTCTCGACATAAACACATCACTCGTCGGGGTGGAAGGACAGCCCTTGCTGCCGACGTCTCTCATGCTCGAGCAGAATTATCCGAATCCCTTCAACCCATCGACTGTCATACGGTATGCACTGCCGGAAGCGGCTGCGGTGCGGCTGACGGTGTACAACAGCCTTGGCGATCTGGTTCGCACGATCGTCGACGGACGGCGTGACGCCGGGATGCATGCAGTCACATTCGATGCGAGTACGCTTCCTTCCGGTCTCTATGTGTATGAGCTGCGTGTCGGCGGCGAACGCCTGACTCGCAAGATGCTGCTGCTGGAATAGCAAATCCTCAGCCGTGTCCCCGTTCATGGTTGAACCGTCACCCTGCTCCGTCTCAGGCGGACGAAGGGTGACGGTTCACCGTTATGACCGGACGCATGACGGGTTTGGCCGCCCCCCTGAATCTGCGTAGATTTCCCACAGCCGATCGATCAAGGGGGGACTATCTCAATCCCGCCCGCCCCAAAACTACAGGATGACGGCCGGCGTGTTCTCCAGCCCATACAGATGAATTTCGACGCACAGACGCATGAAAAAGAGCAACGCATATTTTCGGATACGTTTTCCGCGTACTTCCGATGCGCCGGATATCCAGGCACGATTGATTCCGTATGATCCTCTCGGTTTTCTCGAGGAGGATGAATGGTGGGAAGTGTACTTCCATGACCATGTCTGGCAGAATATCGAACCGCTGTTCCGGAAAAATTGTGAGCGGGACGGAAGTGTTCCGGTATACACGGCGCAACGCCTGGAGCAGGAGAACTGGAACCGTCTCTGGGAGGAGAGCATTCAGCCAATACAGGTGTCGGATCGCATCTGCATCGCGCCATCATGGCATGTCGTGGATGCAGATCCAAATGTGATAGTCCTGACCATCGATCCCAAGATGTCCTTCGGAACGGGATATCATGCGACGACACGATTGATGCTCCGCCTGCTGGAGACACACATCCGTCCAGATGATACAGTGCTGGATGTAGGGACGGGAACGGGAGTGCTCGCCATCGCCGCAATACGTCTCGGTGCCGCCCACGCTGATGGGGTCGACACTGACGAATGGTCCTACGAAAATGCAATGGAGAATGCCGAAAGGAACGGCGTGGCCGACCGGATTCTCGTGGCGGAGGGATCGCTCGAGGCGGTTTCCGGCACCTACGACGTAATTCTTTCAAACATCACGAAAATCGATAATCTGCAAATGCTTCCAAGACTGGATGCCATGCTTCGTCCCGGCGGCCGCATCCTTCTTTCCGGCTTCTACCGGACCGACACCACCGACATCCATCTCGCGCTCGAGCAGCTCCGTCTGCGTGTCGATGAAAACAAAGAGGAAGATGAATGGGCGGCCGTGTCCGCCGTCAAGGAGGCGCCATGAGAGTCGGAAGCATTGACGTCGGGACAAATACCATTCTGCTGCTCATTGCGGATGTCGACGACAACGGTACCTTGCGCGTCGTGCGTGACGAGCAGGTCGTGGCGCGTGTGGGACGCGGCGTCGATAAAACGGGCACCATCGAATGGGACGCCTTCACGCGTAGCGAACGGTTTCTGCGGAGTTATCTCGAAGCGCTTTCCGAGTCAAAGGCCGAGGTCGTACGCGCTACGGGAACGAGCGCTCTCCGGGACGCAAAAAACGGCGACGATTTTCTCGATTACATGTATCGGAATCTTGGTCTCGAAATCGAAATCCTTCGCGGTGAGGATGAAGCCCTGTGGACCTATGGCGGAGCGATTTCGGCATTTCCCGACCGGACCGGACGCTATGCCGTTCTGGACATCGGAGGCGGAAGCACGGAGTTGACTCTCGGGAAGGGCTTCCATATTCTCGAGCGCGACAGTATCGATATAGGCTGCGTACGTTTGACGGAGAAATACCTTCACCACGCACCGCCAGAGGGTGAAGAACTGACGCAGTTGCTCCGGCATATCGATAATGCCCTTACTGCCTATCCCGATTTTGATACGGTGGAAACTACCTTCGTAGGGGTTGCGGGAACGGTGACCACACTCGCCGCTCTCGAGCTGGGTCTCAATGACTACGACCGTGAGAAAGTTGCCGGTTTCGAATTATCGAGGGAGATGATTCAACAGCGCTTCGACCAATTCCGGCTTCTCTCAAAGGAGGAGATCGAGTCTGAATTGCGTGTGGATCCAGGGCGATCGGACATTATCTTCGTCGGTATCGCGATTCTCAAGCAGATGATGGAGATACGCAATATCCCTGTTCTCGTTGTTTCCGAACGCGGATTACGCTATGGTATTGTCATGCGGGAGTGGGAACGCCGGTTCGAAGGATCCACCATTTCCTGAGCGACCCGTATCAGAATCCTTGTTCCTTCTTCCACTTCTTCCTTCGTGGTCATTGCGCCGAAGGAAAGTCGTACGCTCGCGGCAGCTGTCTCCTCACTGTGTCCGATGGCGCGCATGACATGAGAAGAAGCCACACTGCCGGCGGTACAAGCTGAGCCGCTCGAGACAGAAAGACCATTGAGATCGCAGAGGGTGGGCAGCATCTCTCCGTCAAGTGGATAGACCTCCGAGGGGAAGGAAACGCTGAGAATGTTTGCAAGAACGTCATCCTCCCCTCCATTGATCACCAGATGCTCGAATGCGTCGCGAAGAAGATCCACGGCACTGCTGCGCATCTCCTTCCATCGCTGCAATCGTTCCTCCCTTTCGATCAGCGCCAACCGTGCGGCCTCACCGAAGCCGACGATGCCGGTAACATTCTCCGTTCCACCTCGTCGTCCCCGTTCCTGCGCTCCGCCGATAAGAAGTGGCTCCACCTCGTGACCGCTCCGGATGAAAAGCGCACCGACACCTTTGGGGCCGTGCAGCTTGTGCGCAGACAGTGCAGCGAGATCTATCTGCAGATCCCTGACATTGATGTTCACCTTCCCTGCACTCTGTACCATGTCGACATGGAATTGGAGATCGTGGGCGAACGCAGAGGAAGCGGCCGCAGTGAGCTGGAGAATCCCACCGGTTTCATTGTTCACGTGCATCAGCGAGAGCAAACGCGTGTTCGGTCCGACATGCTCATCCAGCGTATCCAGAATCGGGACTGCGGCACTATCCACCGGCAGAAAGGCAATGTCCCTTTCCGTCCGTCGCAGACTTTCGAGCGGCTGCAATACCGCATGATGTTCGGCCGGAGAGGTGATGCACAGGATACCCGAGTCGTCGTTCTTCACTCCCGCCAGTGCCATGGAAATCGCCGAATTGTCGCTTTCCGTGCCGCCGCTGGTGAATACGATTTCCGCCGGATCGGCCCCGATCAATGCGGAGACATGTTCACGTGCTTTTTCGACGGCAATCCTTGCCCGCCGTCCGTGAGCATGGACACTGGATGGATTCCCGTATTCTTCCCGCAGCCATGGCAGCATCGCATCAAACACCCGGGGATCAACCGGAGTCGTCGCAGCATTATCCAGGTACATCGCTCTATCCACCGGCGTTCTCCGCAGGGTCTTCGTATGTGAAGGAAACATCCCCGGCGTATATGGTTTCCTCACGCCCGTCGACAGATCGCACGAGCAAGGCTCCTTCAGGTGTCAATCCTTCCGCCACGACGACACGTGCGGCATCACCGTCGTCGAGAGATATACTGCGGCCGAACATCAAGGAGTGCCGCATCCATTCCTCAACGATCGGACCGTTTCCTTCCGTCTGCCAGCTCGTGTACCGCAGAGACAGTGTTTTCGACAGTGCGGTGAGCAGCTCTTCCGGGTCGCACCACCTTCCGCTCTCCAGAAGCAGGGATGTCGGAGGGAGCCGGTACTCCCCTTCGAATTCCCGTTGGTTGAGATTGACACCTATCCCTGCGATGATCCACGGCCTTCCGGAGAGCATGCCTGATTCAACGAGAATGCCGGCAATTTTTCGCGTACCGGCGAGGACGTCATTGGGCCATTTCAGGTGGAGGTTGACGGGAGTGATTGACTGCAATGCCTGCAGAACGGCCAATCCCGCCAGAAGCGGAATCCCGCCCCAATCCTCCGGTGAACGCATCGGTTCGAGAATATAACTCGCCAGGAGACTTTGATTCGGCTTGTCAATCCATCTGCGGTCCAATCGCCCGCGTCCTGCAGTCTGATGACTGGCGGTAATGACAGTTCCCTCCCCGGCACCGTCACGCAGCAGTTCGCGTGCGCGGGCATTCGTGGAATCGATCGTATCGAGTGCAATATGTTGAACGCCGAGCAGAAGCCACTCCATGAGCCGTACTGATTGACAAACTAGCATGGGGCTCGGTTCCACACAAGGCGGAAGCGAGGACAGGTCAAAACGGGATGGACGGGCCCTCTCAGAGAATCGCACGTCGCCCGTGTTTCCACCTTGCTTTTTAGGCATATAATGAAGTAGTTTTCATAGTCGTTCGGACTTCGGAAATCCTGCTTCTCGCCGGGTGATTCCCCGTCCTTCTGAAACAAAATTCCCGTTCACGGTTTCATGTAGATAGAGGCATACAGCTGTCATTTAAATATCGAGGTATCGTATGAGAAGAGCTGTTACCGCTTTTCTGCCTGCAGTGCTGTTTCTCCTGCTCTGCGGCGTCAAGCCATTACACGCACAGACTTTTGGTGCGGTCATTTATGTCGGCGACAATTCCGCCGATGTGGTCATGTTCAACCTGACCAACACCAATTTTTCAAAGGTCGAATTCTACCGCGGCGCCCGCCTTCTGGGTACCGTCACACTGAACGGGAATGACGGGAAAATCGTGACCGACTACGGACTGGCGAAGAGCAGCCCGTACCAGTATCAGTTCCGCGCCTATCGCAGCGCAGGTGGTTTTCTCGACGGCACCTTGCCAGGCGGTTTTTTCCTGGGTGGCGACATGCAGGGGATTCTCCTCCGACCCGATACCATCAATATCGATACGGATCTTGTCGACACGATTGAAGTCTGGCCCGGCGGCAACCTGCACTTCGCGAAGGGAGCGGACATATCGTGGATCCTCGGGACGGCAGGCACGGTCTCCGCCATCAAGGTGTTCGCCAGTGACGATCCCGGAACGGTTTGGCACGGACAGATGTCCGCCTCGGGAGGCCGGCTCTACGACATCAACATCGAATGTTCCGGTCAGATGGGACCGCTGAAGGATTTCACGTTCGTGGGCTCCGATGTCAACATCCATAACAACATCGAATCGCGGCTGGACAATGTCACCTTCGACTGGGTCACTGATCAGCAACGAAACGATTACGCGTACATGAAACATTTCCACTACAACCTGTACGCGAAAAACTGCCACCTGACCCATGAGGCACAACTCTGGGGTGCCAAAGAAGCGGACAACATGCTGATCGATGAGAATGCGACACTCACTGCCAGCAAAATAACCAACAGCACTGTGAACATGGGACAGATCACAATCGGTCCCAAGGACGTACCGACCGGGATGGAGTCATGCAATATCGTGGACGGAAACATCACCATCAGCAATAAATCCGTCCTGTTCTACAACACCTTTGAGAGTCGCGCGAGCATTAACATCTCTCCCCTTGCCGGTGGCTTCGACCCGAAGGATGTGGATGACGTTCATGTCAACTACAATCGCTTCGTACGTGATCATGCAAACCAGATCGGCAACATTTCCAATTTCGGTTTCGATACAGATACCATTGACGGAACGCTCAATTACTGGGGTGACTGTGAAGGCCCGAGACCGGGCGAACGGGCGACGATGGGAAAGGTACGTCTCGATCCCTTCCTCCGCGTAGCATATGACGAAGCAAGCTACTGGATGACACTCGAGGCAAACAAGAAGAAGGTTATCGCGAACGACGAGGATTCCATCCTTTTCACCGGTCACTTCTTCAATGTTCTCACGGGCGCTGATTCAGCGGGCGTAGAAATCCGCTATCGCGTCGAGATCATGGGTGACACCCTCATGCGAGGAACCCTTGTATCCGATGCGATGGGGCTTTTCTCTCTTGTGGTCAAGATCCCAGCGAAATACTCCAATGTCACAGGCTTTTCGGTGTTCTTCGAGACAGACCTGCAGTGCATCGACAAGGCTTTTCTGCTGAGCGTGGAGAAGCAGACCGGTCCCGACCTGGAAGTGTATGAAGCGGAAGTGATCCAGGTCCACGCAGATGAAGCGAGCATTGTCGCGAACAAGGCATTCGCCGTTCGCGCGACGATCACCACGACAGAAGCCATCTCCACCCCGTTCCGAATCATTGTTGAAGCGAACGGGAACACCTACGACACGTTCTATCGCTACGAGGATGATTTCATCGGTGTAGATTATACGTTTGAAAATCCCTATACCGAGATCAGTCTCGAGCGTGGTCAGCCGGTGATCGTTCTCTTTTTTGTAGACGAACTCGGATTCGATGCCGGCACTGTCGAGATAACCCTGACCGTTGACCCACCCGAGGGGGGCGACAGCAAGGGCCGTGTCATCGAGGCGAATGAATTCAACAACAGCAAGGTGTTCTATCAGACGGCGAAGAATACCGCGTTCGGAAACGAGGGTGAGCCGGAAGTGAAGATCTTCGTGCAGGGTGCGGACGGCTATCCGCAGAGTTCCATCGGTCGTCTGCAGTCAACCATTGACAGCGCGAAAACCTTCATGGAGAAAGCCTGGCCGATGAAGACGGGACAGGCACAATTTACCGTCGCACCCAGGGTAGCGGACTTCAGCTACATGGGTTTCCCTGATACCCTGCTGCAGGAAACCTGGCAGTCGTATCTGGTAAAGGCGTACAAGCAGATGCGCATTGCGGATCCGGCAAAGGATCGCTATCTCATGTCTGTTCAGCCGGGATGGTTCGGCAACCGTCTCGACAAGGAGGATTTCAACCATCGCGCTTCGCAGACACTGAACTGGTCAGGCATTTGGGACTTTGCTGTTGCCAGCGCGGATCACTGGAAACATGGCGTCCACGTTCTGGGCCACTCCTTCGGTTTGCGTCGTGGTGACCTTGATCCGGGCAACGCTGATCAGCGAGAACAATATCACGATTATTTCATCGGCATTTCCATCGAAGACGCTCTCGACGTTCCGGCAGAGCGGATCATCCGCGATCGAGTCTACAACAAGGTGTCCCGTCCCATGAACACACGCTGCTTCATGGGCGGAAGCCAGGTGCCGGCAAGTGGCACCGGCGGGTTCGATTACTATCTCTGGATCAGCAAGATTGATTATGAACGTCTGCTTGGTTCCTTTGAGAGCTTCACGGCATCCCGCAAGGAATTCAGCAAGACAGGTACAGTAGAAAAGGCGCTCTTTATCGAAGGCAGCGTCGACAGTACCAGCAGGATGTTCTCCTTCGGTCCGTGGATGCGGCTCGGCAACGCGACACCGTCGTCCATGATGGACGAGAACTACGCATCTCATATTTTCAAGGTACTCGACGCCTCGAATCAGGAGTTGGCACGCTATCTCTATCATCCCACCTTCCGTGCGCAGGGGCTGGATGAGGTCGATGCCTTGACCGCACCAGATCCGCACATGGAGACGGAACATTTCGCATTCGTTGTTCCCTGTCCGGACGCAGCACGCCGCGTCGTCGTCGAACGTGACGGCAACATCGTGGCGGAGCGGGTTCTTTCACAGAACAAACCGGTTGTAAGCATTGACTTCCCTGCGAACAATCAGGATGTGAAAGTCGAGCGTTTCCTCGCACAATGGAGTGCAACGGATCCCGACGGCGACACTGACTTCTGGTACACGGCATGGCTGAGTACCGACAACGGAATGACGTGGACAACCATCGTCTTCGAAACGAAGGCACAGCAGGATTCCATCTTCGGGGCTGCGAACAAGAGCGGATATCGCCTGCGCGTGGTTGCCAACGACGGAGTGAATTTCTCGGATACGGTGGAGGTCGCTTTCAGCATCCTCACGTCAACGAAGCGGATTCCGACTGCAACGGCGTTCGAGCTGAAGCAGAATTACCCGAATCCCTTCAATCCGTCAACCACGATCAGCTTTACCCTTCCCGCTTCCGGTGAAGTTTCGTTGCTCGTGTACGACGCTCTTGGTCGACCGGTCGAGACCCTTATCGAAGGATACCGTTCGGCGGGGACGCATCATGTCGGTTTTGATGCCTCCGGACTTTCCAGCGGCACGTACCTTGCAGTGCTCCGTTCCAACGGAAAAACGGCGAGCATTCGCATGACCCTCGCCCGCTGATTCCGGCCGGGGTTCGACTTCCGAAAGGAGGCTGTCTCGTTCGAGGCAGCCTCCTTTCCTTTCACGAAATTTCCCTGCGATGTACTGGTCATACGATGGACGTGTCGATGTGTCCCGTCACACTCCCTGGTCCGATCACCGTCCTTCTATCAGATCGATCAGAAACTGCAGTAAGCCGAAGATGTTCAGCTGACCGCCATAGTTACTGTTCTGGCGCCAACCATGGACACCATCGTAGCTTCGAAATTCGTGTTCGATATGTTCCCTGCTTCGAATCCAGGTGTCCCTGAAGCGGTCTCCGATCATGGTTTCCAGGTGGAGATCGATGGGCGGAAGCGAGTCCGGTACGAATCCGCTCCCCGCAATCATTTCCCGCACAATCATCTCCCTGTACTGCGGGTATTCCTCAAGAAGACGTGTCAACTGCCCGAAGGCCTCCTCCGGTGTCAGGTGCTTTTCCAGGGGGCCCTTGTCGATCGGGAGAGATGTTGTTGAAGGTGCGGGTTGATTCTGTGCGCGGATCTCGATGTCCGGCAACGGAGGGATGTCCGGCGGGATGAATGATTGCATTGCTTTCCGCGACACCGGTCGAGGGCTATCGTTGTCCTTTTCTACCATCTCTCGGGCATTTCCTTCCTGAAATCGATGTTCACACTCCTCCAGAACAATTTCCACGCTGCGATGGATCATTGGCGGATCCTGCAGTGGAATCAGAAGCGCGATCACGATTCCGATCCCATGCAGAAGCACGCTGTAATGCCAGGCACGGCGGGCCATGTTCCTTTCTCGTTTCACGATGCGGAAACTTACAAGATCGCAGCACGGATGACAATACGGGACGGCGTTTCACACCTTTTGACCGAATTCGAAAAGTGCTAGATTATTCGGATGAATAGCCCGGATAACAGAATCACGCATCGGGAAATGGTTGCTGAGAAGCGGCGTGTAGCACTGACCTCAGTTGTCGCTGCGGTTTTTTTGACGGGGATGAAACTGTTTGTCGGGATCTGGACCGGTTCTCTTGGCATTCTGTCAGAGGCACTGCATTCCGGTCTCGACCTTATGGCAGCGACCATCACCTTCTTTGCCATCCGTGTCGCGGATCGGCCTCCTGATGAAGACCATCAATTCGGTCATGGAAAGGTCGAAAATCTCAGCGCATTGTTCGAGACCTTTCTCCTGTTCATCACCTGTATATGGATTCTCTACGAGGCCTGGGAGCGACTGACCGGTGAAGCGGTGCATATCGAGGTAAATTTCTGGGCCTTCGCTGTCATCATCGTTTCCATCATCATTGATTTTTCCCGATCCCGTGCCCTCATGCGCATCGCGAGGAAGTATGACAGCCAGGCGCTCGAAGCCGACGCATTGCACTTCAGTACTGATATTTATAGCTCTCTCGTCGTTCTTGTCGGACTGATCTCCGTCATGACGGGCTTTCCCGAAGCGGACGCCATCGCCGCGGCCATTGTAGCCCTGATCGTGATCGGTGTCAGCATTCGACTCGGCCGCAGGACCATCGATGGATTGCTCGATCGGGTTCCTCCAGGAATTCAACAGAGCGTCGAGCACATTGTCGGTGAGATCAACGGCGTGGAGAGTATTCGGAAACTTCGCATCCGGCCCTCAGGTGGGACGGTATTCATCAACCTCGTGATCGGCATCCAGCGCACGACTTTTTTCGACCGTGCACACGGTATCGTCGATGACGTCGAGGATGCAGTCCGCACGGTGCATCCGCGGGCCGATCTCATCGTGCATGCTGAACCCGTCATCGGCGTTCGTGAGAAGCTCGCCGACAAGATCGAATGGCTTGTTCGCCAGTCCGGTCTCACATCCCACAATGTGACGATTCTCTGGGTGAACGACCGATATCACATCGAATTCGATATCGAATATCCCCAGGGGACAACATTTGTCGAAGCGCATGAGATTGCCTCACACGTGGAGAACAGGATCATGGCGGAGCTTCCGAATGTCGCGGACGTCCGTATTCATCTCGAGGCGGATTCCACTATTGTTCTTCCGGCACGAGATGTGACGACCCGGGAAGCGGATCTTGTCAGGCGCTGTTCGGAATTCATCACGGATCACGGCAGACGCATCACCGTACAAACAGTAAGTATCTATGAGGAAGAAGCGGGATTGAAGGTCTCCTGCACCATCGGGCTTCCGTCAGAACTCCGCCTGCAGGAAATGCATGCGATTGTGGATCAGATAGAACATGTGATCAAGGGATCGGATCCACGTATCACTGATGTGTTCATTCATGCCGAACCAGCAGGCTGAGCGGTGTCCGCCGCCAGACATGCGTACTTCCCCCGGTAATAGATCAGTGGTCGTGCATCTTCCCGTAACGTGCGCATGTTCGTGACCTCACCCAGAAAAATGGTATGGTCTCCCCCCTCATAGGTCTGAACGAGTTTCACCTCGATATAGGCGAGCGCTCCCTCGATTACCGGATCACCGGTTTCGGTCTCCCAGGTTCGCACATGTTTGAATCTTTCGGCCGGAGGGGCACCGGAGAAAATGGTTGAGATCAATTGCTGATCTTCCGCAAGAATATTCACGATAAAGCGTCCCGTCTCAAGAATATATTCATGCGATGTGGTGTGTTTGGCAATATTGATCTGAATCAACATCGGTTCAAGTGAAACCGACGTAAAGGAGTTGATCGTCAATCCGAAATAGCA
>JAFGKR010000151.1 GCA_016928515.1 Bacteroidota bacterium
ATCGCGCGCACGATCATGCATCGGTATACGCCTTCGTTTCGGGGACCGGCAATGGATGTGCCGGTCACGCTCGCACGCTTCCGCAGCATGGAGAGTACCCATCGTGAGGATCTCACCATTGCTGTGGCCTATGCACTGCCGTCTCCCCCGGAGGCGAAGGATGAACCTCCGGAGCATCAGTTCGGCGCATTTTTTCTCGATGCGCAGGGGAACCGGATGTTCGAGCTGCGCGATCCGTATACACGTACCACGGAAGCGGGAGCGGTCATGCTCCACAGCGGGACACAATCGGCGCTCCTGCGTTGCGTCTCGCTGTACACCGCACCGGATTCGGGATTCCTGTCGCTCGAATGGATACGCAGCGAGGATGAGGCCGTGTGTGTCAAACGTCAACCCTATCACGCGGAGCCACTTCTGGGAAGCCCTGCGATCAGCGACGTGATGGTTGCGAAAGACGTGCAGCGAGGAACATCGACGTATCCCCTGCAGCGGGGAGAAATCGATATCCTTCCGCTTCCCTATACGACGCTGCAGCGTGGAAGCAAACCTTTTATCTATTTCGAAGTATATGATCTCGCTCAGCGCGAAGATGGAAGCACGGATTTCGACCTCCATATCACTCTCAGCAGGGTGGAGGAGCGATCCGGGATCGCAGATGCTTTCTCCACGCTGCTGAATGCAATCGGTCTGAGCGAGGATGAATCCATGACAACCACGACAGGGTACGTCACTCAGGGGCCGCATGCACAGCTCTTCCTCCAGCTCGATGTCGAGCAATGGGATCCCGGGGAGTACGAAATCCTCGTCACCATAGCCGATCATGTCCGCAAAGAGGAAGCGGAGCGGCGGCTCCGGCTTCAGCTCGTTGACTGATGCACTCCCCTGTCCCCATACCGACCGATCACAAAGCCAACACGCGTCGGGATTTTCAATCCAGTCTCATTGCGAGCCTCATCGCCTGCATCCTGCTCTTCCTCCTGTTCCCGCAATATCAGTCAGAGGAAAGGAATCTCATCCCGAAAACCCCTGCCATTCACGCTGTTGACGTCATGGCACCTCCCCCAACGATGAGCCGGACACCCCCACCGCCTCCACGTCCGAAGATCGTCCTGCCCGATGCTCCACGTATTTTTCCTCTGCCGGATCTTCCATCCTCCATCCCCGGGTTGGTCTCGAGTACGAACAGCGGCACCGGGAAGCAGGAGAGAACAGCAATCCAACAGAAAGAGGCAGGCATGGCATTTCCTTCGCTCCCGCAGCAAATTCTTGAAGTCCTGCCGGAAGACAGGGATGAAGAATGCCGCGGCACTGTGACCCTGCTTATTACGATCGGTATCGATGGAAAACCGCAAAAGCATGAAATCGTCTCCTCCACCCTCGCGAAAGATGAATGCATGCAGCGTGTTCTGGACGCAGTGTATGCTTCGCGCTGGGAATCCCTTCCCGGCACGGCCGATGAACGGACATACCGCATCCGTAAATCCTATTCCTTCAAGTGATCCTCTTTGGTGCTTCGACCGAACATGCAATTAGATCCCCCTGCGCCGTTGATCCGTTCCATCAGCAGATTGATGTCGCCGGCCGACTCGCGGGATCAGGGAATCACAACAGCATCCAACCGATCAGCGCGAGACCGACCAGGAGCACGAGCCCGAATCCCGGGAGTGTATAACGGCGGAGCGCTGCAGCACCGAGGCTGAACGCGATTCCGGCCTTTACGGTGGTATTGACGACGACAGCGATGAGAATGGCGATCGCGGCAGTCGTCTCGCTCAATGATTCATGTGCAAGATTCGCCATTGACAGTGTGATGGCGTCGACGTCGGTCAAACCGGCAAGTCCTGCCGCAATATACACGCCGCCGCTTCCGAGATAGATCTGCGCCGCCTTGGAAACAAAGATGATCAGCGCAAAAATCAGTCCGAATTTAATGGCGGACATCAGTTCAAAGGGATTCTTCAGGTTCACTTCGCTGGTCGTTTGCCGCCGCTTCCCGAACAGGAGCAGAAGACTCGCGGCGACGCCGCTCGCAGTGAGAATCGCCAGCAGCGGCCACATCAGTGTGAGCAGGGATCGATTGACCACCGCGATCTCGATCAGGATGCGGGGATACATAATCGTGCATGCGAGCACGATCGCGGACGCAAAGGTCTTCCCCAGCTCGGGCGCTTCCTTGCTCTTCTGGGAAAAGGAAAGCGTCACGGCAGTACTGGAAACCAGTCCGCCCATCATTCCCGTCAGCGCCAGGCCCTTTTTCGAACCGAACAGTTTGACGAGTACGTACCCCGCGAAGCTGATGCCGGCGATGAGAACAACCATGTACCAGACCTGCCGCGGGTTGAGCACATCCAGCGGCCCCATGGTGGTATCGGGCAGCACGGGCAACACAATGGCTGTGATGATGGCGAATTTCAGCGTGGCGTAAATATCCTCTTCATGCACATGTGAAATCAGTTTCCGCAGGGGATCCTTCAGCGAGAGAAAGAGTGTCAGCACGACGCTCGAGGCGATGGCGATCGTGTAATACTCCTGGAAAATCAAGACGCCGAGCAGAAACACGATCACCGCCGCGACCTCGCTGGTCGCACCGTGCGAACCGTCACGTGCTTCGATATAATAGGAGACGATGACGAGACCGATGAAACCGGCTGTGATCACTCCCAGCATCCATGCGGAGACAGCGGAGCCGAGCAGCGCCGAAAGAAAACCGAGCAATCCGATCAGCGGGAATGTGCGTATCCCGGCGAACAACCGGAGGTGCTCTTCCTGCGACCGCTCACGCTCAAGCCCGACGAGCGCGCCGACGAGCAGACTGACGGCTGCCTTCTGAAACAGGATGAGCAGATCATCGGATGGCGGAGAGGCACTCAACAGGAGCAGGGGGAAGTGAGGCATGGGATTTCCGAGCGATGAGAAGGGTATGGCTGGAATATAGGAGATCAGTCTCATAGATGAAATGCGCGATTCTTCAATGCCTCATCGCAACGCATTTCCCATTTGACTCGCAACGATGGAATTCATAGATTTGAATATCGATAACAGACTCGATGTTCCTGCGTATGTCGATCATCTTCTCCAGAGCATGTGAATATGGAATTCAGGCGACACTTTACATCGCCACACAACCTGACCGCCGCGTCGGCATCAAGGAGATCGCATCCGAGCTGAACATCCCTGTTCATTTCCTGGCAAAAATCCTGCAATCCCTTGGTGAGAAAAACGTTCTGACCTCCTACAAAGGCGTTCATGGAGGATATACGCTTCAACGCTCGCCGGATGCCATCCGTTTGATCGATGTCGTGGAGGCCATCGACGGACTTGATTTCTTCGAGAACTGCGTGCTCGGCTTCCCCGGTTGCGGCAGCGGGAAACCCTGTCCCGTGCATGACCGTTGGGGTCAGGTGCGGGACACGATTCGCGACATGCTTTCCAGGGACAGCCTTTCGGACCTGCTCCCCGCGTCACGAACAAAGATTGAGAGCGTTCTTGCCGAATACGCAAAGAATGTATGAGTTTTTTTTGCCATAATTATAGATAATAGAGTCGAGCATCTACAATGAAGAAGCACAGACACATGGAGCGTTGGAAGTCACCGGATAGCCAGCAGCTGCGATTCTGGATGCAGGCGGCATTCATCGGGCTTTGCCTCTGGATAGGACTGGAATTCTCCCTGTGGTATTTCTGGCATGAAGGCAGCGGCAATATCTATGCGAGCAGGCCCGCGGGAGTCGAGGGCTTCCTGCCCATCTCCGCACTGATGAGCCTCTACTATCTGCTCCTGAGCGGGAACATCCATCCCGTGCACCCTGCGGGACTGTTCATCCTTATCGCGATTGTCATCATGTCAGTGCTGATGAAGAAATCATTCTGCAGCTGGATGTGTCCGGTCGGTACATTGTCGGAAAATGTCGGAGAGTTCGGGAAAAAGCTCTTCGGAAGAAATTTCCGTGTCTGGAAATGGCTGGATTACCCTCTTCGTTCACTGAAGTACCTCATGATTGCCTTTCTCGTATATGTCGTCTTTTTTCAGATGGATGAGAATTCCCTCCGCATGTTCCTGGACAGCCCGTACAACAGGGTTGCGGACGTGAAAATGTTTTTGTTTTTTAAGGATATTTCCCGCACCTCCCTGATCGTCATCGGCGTGCTTCTCGCACTCTCACTGGTAATCAGGAATTTCTGGTGCCGTTACCTCTGTCCATATGGCGCCCTGCTCGGTCTGACCGGACTGCTCAGTCCGTTCCGCATAACGCGCAACGTGGAGAGCTGCATCGACTGCGCAAAATGCGCGAAAGTCTGTCCCAATCGCATCGCCGTCGACCGCTTGCATGTGGTTCTGTCCGACGAATGCACGACATGCATGGCCTGCGTATCTGCCTGTCCCGTACAGAATACACTCGAATTGAAAGCGTCACGGAAAAGTCGCCTCACCGTCAAACCGGCCTGGGTGGCTGCCGCGGTCGCAGGTATTTTCCTGCTGGTCACGGGAATCGCGATGCTCTCCGGAAAATGGAACAGTGCCATCGGAGAAGCGGAGTACTCCCGAAGGATCAAGGATATCGACAACCCCATCTATCAGCACAACCAGGGCAGCGCACCGCAGGAGAATATGGCCGGGCAGGGGCGTGAACCCGGTGGCGGGTCGGGCACCGGAATGGAATAAGCTGTCCACCACAATCAACACAGTATTGGGATGAACGAAATGATCACTGGATATGTCCCGCTGAAACCGTTCCTGATCCTTGTTGCTCTTTCCCTGCTGCCATCCGGCGTGCTGCGTTCTCAGACCGTCGAATTATCAGGCCAGTTCCGCGAACGCAGCGAATTCAACGACAAGAACTTCACTGAGGATGTCCATCACGACGTGTATCATCAGCTTCGTACTCGACTGCGCGCTACAGCCCTGGTCAACGACCGGGTGCGCGTCGTCGCGGAGGTGCAGGATGCCCGCACCTTCGGCGATGAAGCGAGCACCTTCAACACCGGAGCATCACATTTCGATTTGCGACAGGGCTTTGTCGAAGTCACCGGTTGCGCGGACGGACATCTCGCATTCACCATCGGTCGTCAGGCCCTGGTCTACGGCAGCGAACGCCTGCTGGGCGCCATCGACTGGCATCCATACGGTCAAACCTTCGACGCCGGCGTGCTTCGCCTCACCAGCGGAAATATTCGCTTTGACGCCATCGGTGCGGCGATTACCCGCAATCCGATTGATACCGGATATGTACGCGATGTTTTCCTCGCAGGCGGATGGCTTGCCTGGGCTCCCGCGGAGCGCGACTACACCGTCGAGGCGTTCCTGCTGTATGACAATCCGCAGAGCCAGCTGGTCCGGCAAAACCGCATGACGACCGGAATCTATACCGCCGGCCATGCAGGGAATCTGGATTACGAACTCGACGCAGCCCTGCAGTTTGGGGATTTCGTCCTTTTCGACGGCTCCCCTCGCCGCGACATCAACGCGAATATGGTCGGTGCACGCCTCGGCTACTCCTTCCCCGACCTTGCGAAACTGCGCATCGGTGTGGGCTACGATCGCCTGTCCGGGCAGGATCCCGAGGATGCGACGACCTACGGTTCCTTCCATACTCTGTACGCGACCAATCACAAGTACTACGGCCACATGGACTATTTCCTGAATATCCCTGCGAACACCACTTCGCTGGGACTGCAGGACCTCCTCGTGCAGGTCCGCGCCGCTCCGATCGGTGCTCTGACGATCGGTGCCGACATTCATCTCTTCTCGACGGCAGTCGATCCCGCTGAGTGGGGATCGCCGTACGCGGATTTCGAGCAGTCCATCGGCACCGAAATCGATGCGTATACGACGTGGACTCTCGCTGAGGCGGTACACATGACACTGGGCTACTCGCTGTTCAGCGCGAACGAAAATCGCGCAATCCTCCGCGGCGGCGACGACGCAACAAGTTGGGCCTGGCTCATGACAACGGTGAACTTCTGATCGCACACGATACAAACTCCGGAACGCTATGACACGATTCATTCCATTCTTCATCCCACCCCCGCAGTGGCGCTTCCCGGTGCTGATGGTTGTCGGTATCCTGATCGGACTCGGTGCATTCGTTCTGTATGTTTCGAACGCCGTTTCCTACCTGTCCGACGATCCCCGCACCTGCGTCAACTGCCACGTTATGGCCCCGCAATATGCCACCTGGCAGTACAGCAGCCATGCCCGCGGCACCACGTGCAATGATTGTCACGTGCCGCATGACAACATCCTGCGAACGTACGCCTTCAAGGCCAGCGACGGCCTTCGCCATGCAACAATGTTCACCCTGCGCCTCGAACCGCAGGTCATCCGCATCAAGGAGGCCGGTATCGGGGTCGTCCAGGAAAACTGTATTCGCTGCCATGGTGACCTGGTGCATGACATTTCCGCGAAAAGCGTGACGGCCATGCACGCAGCGGCGAACGAGGGGCTGCTCTGCTGGGACTGCCACCGCGAGGTTCCGCACGGAACAGTGAACAGCCTCGCTTCCACACCCTATGCGCGCGTGCCCCTTCCCGGCCCCGTCGCACCGAAATGGCTGCGCGACTACCTCGAAGACACATCACACAATCAATAGAGCACGTACAGGAGAGCTTATGAAACGCCGCATCATGGATATCGTTCAGGAGAAACCCTGGCTGGGGTGGACGCTGTTCCTCGGAACCGTCGTCATCGTCTTCCTCATCGGGCTTCTCGCCGCCTCCATCATCGAACGCCGGGAGGAAGCCGACCTGATCGTACAGGTCGCCCCAATCCCCGAGTGGGAACCACGCAACGACGTGTGGGGTGAAAACTATCCCCGCGAATACGAGACCTACCGTGCCACGGCCGACACCAGTTTCCGCAGCAGGCACGGTGGAAACAAGATGATCGATTACCTCGAGCAATATCCCGAACTCGTCATTCTCTGGGCGGGGTATTCCTTCTCTCACGAATACAATCAGGGCCGGGGCCACTACCATGCCGTCGAGGATATCCGTTCGATACTGCGCACCCGTGTTTCCCAGCCGGCCACCTGCTGGACTTGCAAGAGTACCGATGTTCCACGCGTCATGAACGAACGCGGTGTCGGGGAATTCTATAAAACCCCGTGGATTGAGATGGGTCCTGAAATCGTCAACAATATCGGCTGCCAGGACTGCCACGATCCGAAAACCATGAATCTTCGCATCACGCGTCCCGCGCTGATTGAGGCATTCCAGCGCAGGGGAAAAAACATCGAGGAAGCCTCCCATCAGGAGATGCGCTCGCTGGTTTGTGCGCAGTGTCATGTGGAGTACTATTTCAAGGGAAAGGAAGAACAGTACCTCACCTTTCCCTGGGATGAGGGCTTCAGTGCGGATGACATGGAAAAGTATTACGATACGGTCGAGCATGTCGACTTCGTCCACACCCTGAGCAGGACGCCGATTCTCAAGGCGCAGCATCCCGACTATGAGCTGTACATGACGGGCGTGCACGCAAAGCGGGGCGTTTCCTGCGCGGACTGCCACATGCCGTATCGCAGCGAAGGCGGCGTGAAATTCACCAACCACAAGATCATGAGCCCGCTGGCCACCATCTCCACCTCCTGCCAGGTCTGCCACAGGGAAAGTGAAGAGGATCTGCGGCAGGACGTCTACGAAAGGCAGGACAAGATCGAGGAACTGCGCGGCCGTGCCGAGGCAGCGCTGGCAAAGGCACATATCGAGGCGAAATTCGCATGGGACAAGGGCGCAACAGAGCAGGAGATGGAGCCTGTGCTCAAACTGATCCGTCAGTCGCAGTGGCGCTGGGACTGGGTCGCCGCGGGAAACGGTCTCGGTTTCCACTCCCCCGTCGAAGCAGCCCGCACGCTGGGCGCATCGATCGAAAAGGCTGAGCAGGCGCGTACGCAGATCGTCCGTGTCCTTGCACGCCGCGGATACACCGATCCAATCCCCCTCCCCGATATCTCCACCAAGGCAAAAGCCCAGGCGCTCATCGGTCTGGACATAGACAAATTCAATGCGGAAAAAGAAGAGTTTCTCGAGACGGTTGTTCCGCAGTGGGATGCGCAGGCAGAGGCGCGGCAAGCGAAGTATTGAAGGAAGTTTCTCACTGTGGGTACGAAGTCAGAAAGACACCAGGACACAATGAGGATCGGAACAACCGGGACGTGAAAAGAACGAGGGCCTCCCGAAAGGAGGATGCACGGTCGCAGGTACCCTCATTGGGAAAAAACCTGTGAGGCATCGAAGCACAATAAGAAACGGTCCCGAATCATGGGACCGTTTTCTTTTCAGGGGGTGAGCGACGGGGCTTGAACCCGCGACCCTCAGAGCCACAATCTGATGCTCTACCAACTGAGCTACGCTCACCGTATTGAAGCATGGAAATATACACGTTTTTTTCCGAGAAGGCAACGGAACTGCCGAAAACTTGCGCAATCCGGGTTTTTTCCATAACTTGCAGGACTTGGATAGACCGGATATGAGCAAAACCCATAAACATATTCCTGTTCGCCTTTCCGGTCTGGCTGACGGGATTCATGCGCTCGATTACGATGTCCCTCCCGCGGACCTCGATCTGCCCCCGGAGTTCGGTGAGACCGTTGTTGTTCATGTCGATCTGGACAAAACACACAAGCAGATCACGCTCCGCGTGCATGTCGATACGGTTGCGGTATATCCCTGCGACCGATGCCTTGAGCCTGTTCGAATCCCCGTGCACACGGAAGTCGTGCTCGTCTACGCGCATGATAATTCTGACCGTGCGGAGGAAGAGAATGATATTCGGGACATCCCCGCACACGATTCGACGGTGGATATCGCCGACGATGTGCGAGATGCTGCGTTGCTGTGTATCCCTATGCGACGCATCTGCGGAGAAAACGCTGACGGACAGTCCCTCTGTCCAAGGCCCATTCCGGACAAACTTCGTACGGAAAACCACGAGCGATCGGATCCCCGCTGGGATGCCCTGAAGTCGCTGAATCTGGATCAATAGAATAGTATCATATACTCTTGCGGAGACTGTCATGCCCAATCCAACCCATCGCCATTCGAAGGCTCGCACCGCGAAGCGCCGCACGCACTACAAAGCAAAGGCTGCCGCGACCGCCACGTGTGACAACTGCGGCGAGACGAAACTGCAGCACCGTGTGTGTCCCAACTGCGGATACTACAACGGGCGTTCCATCATCACCCCCAAGCTCTGATCCCGGCCGCTCTGCGGTCCGGATGAAAGGCGCCTGTCGTGGTGACAATTGCTGTTGACGCAATGGGCGGGGATTTTGCTCCTCGAAACGTCATTGATGGTGTGCTGTCCTGTGTGCGGAGTACCCGATGCGATTTTCGTGTGCTCCTCGCCGGAGACGAATCCCGCATGCGCGAGCACCTTCCTTCCCCGATCCCCGACGGCATCGACCTGCTGCATACCGAGGAAACAGTCGGCATGCACGATTCCATCACTGTCGCGATGAAGCAGAAACGGCAATCATCCATGTACCGTGCGCTCGAGCAGCAGCGTGACGGCGTGGTTCACGGTTTCGTGAGCGCCGGCAACACCGGCGCCGTCATGGCACTCTCCACGCTGATCCTGGGGCGTCTCCCGGGTGTCGAGCGTCCAACCATCGGCACCTTCCTCCCCTCGCAAAAAGGACCGGTGCTGCTTATCGATGCAGGAGCGAACGTCGACAGCAAACCGTCGCATCTTGTGCAGTTCGGCATCATGGGCAGCGTATTCACCGAGGTGATGATGCAACGCCCGGCACCGACGGTCGGACTACTGAACGTCGGGGAAGAGGAGTCGAAAGGAAATGATGTATCCATCGCTGCATGGCCGCTGCTTCAGCAGGCGCCCATCAACTTCATCGGCAATGTGGAAGGACGCGATATTCTCAAGGGGACGGCGGATGTGGTCGTCTGTGACGGCTTCACGGGAAATATCGTTTTGAAATTCGCAGAATCCTTCCCACCCCTCCTCAAGCATACGTTCCGGAAATACGCCGATCGTAGCCCGCTGCACAAGATCTGGGCCGCGTTGATGGGACGAACACTCAAGGGGATGATCAGGGATTGGGATTATCAGGAGCACGGCGGCGTTCCGCTGCTCGGCGTGAACGGTGTGAGCATCATCGGACATGGAAGCTCCTCTCCAAAGGCGATCATGAACATGATCTTCCGTGCAAAGGAAATGCTGGATCGCCATGTCAACGAGACCATTCGCGATGCGATGGCCTCCGCTTCAACTCCCTCATGAAAAGAACACGGGAAACCGCATGATTACCCCAGCCATTACTGCCGTAGGGCATTTCGCACCAGACAAGGTGCTGGACAACAAGTATTTCGAATCCTATCTGGACACCACCGACGAGTGGATTATTACACGGACGGGCATTCGTGAGCGTCACGTTCTCGAAGAGGGTGCGACATCCGATCTCGCGGTCGAAGCGGCACGGCGCACTCTGGCGCAGCGCGGCATCGGTCCGGAAGACATCGATCTCATCATCGTCGCGACAGTGACTCCGGACATGTTCTTCCCCAGCGTCGCCGCCCTGGTGCAGCATAAACTGGGCGCCAGGAATGCCTGGGGCTTTGATCTCAGCGGCGCCTGCTCCGGTTTCCTGTATGCACTATCCACAGGTGTACAGTTCATCACGGCCGGGACGCATAAACGCGTCCTCGTGATCGGCGCGGACAAGATGTCCGCCATCACCGACTACAGCGACCGGAATATCGCCATCCTGTTTGGCGACGGAGGTGCGGCCGTGTTGCTTGAGCCATCCGAGGAGGAAGGCTATGGCGTGCTGGATTATGTCAATTACCTCGACGGGTCGGGCATGGAAGCCCTGCACATGAAAGGCGGCGGCAGCCTTCGTCCACCGACCCATGAGACCGTGGACCAGAAAATGCACTACATCTATCAGGATGGAAAGGCTGTGTTCAAGGTCGCCGTCGTCGGGATGGCCGACGTGTCCCTCGAAATCATGCGACGCAACAACCTCACGTCCGAGGATGTGGCGTACCTCGTTCCGCATCAGGCGAATCTGCGTATCATCCAGTCCACCGCCGAGCGAATGGGACTGCCGATGGAGCGCGTCATGGTCAACATCGACCGCTACGGAAACACAACCGCCGCGACCATCCCGAGCTGCCTTGCAGAGTATTATCGCGACGGGCGACTCAAGAAAGGTGACAATCTCGTCCTCGCTGCGTTCGGGGCAGGATACACCTGGAGCGGGATCTACGTCCGCTGGTCGATCTGAGGAGCAAAGGATGAAAATGGCACTGCTCTTCCCCGGTCAGGCGTCGCAGTATGTCGGCATGGGGAAAGATTTGTTCGCCAACGTGGCGCGCGCTCGTGAGCTGTTCGATATCGCCAACGATATCATGGCCACGGACCTCACACGGATCTGTTTTGAAGGACCTGCCGACGAGCTGAAGCAAACCCGGTATACGCAACCCGCGATTTTTGTCCACAGCGTCATCGTCGCCGAGCTCCTGGACTTCGAAACAGTCGCCGCTGCAGGACATTCACTCGGCGAGTACAGCGCTCTGGTCATTGCCGGGGCGCTCACCTTCGAGGACGGGATGCGTTTGGTAAAGAAGCGCGGTGAACTGATGCAGGAAGCCGGTACCCGTTCGCCGGGCACCATGGCCGCCGTGATCGGGGCTGATGCCGCGCTCGTGGAGGAGGCCTGTGCGGAAGCGTCGTCAGCCGGGATCGTGCAGCCGGCGAACTTCAACTCCCCCGGCCAGATCGTGATTTCCGGCAGCCTCGACGGCATCGATCGTGCGATGGAGGTCCTCAAGGAAAAAGGTGTACGCATCGTGAAGAAGCTGCCCGTAAGCGGTGCTTTCCATTCGCCTCTCATGCAGTACGCACAGGACGAACTCGGCGCAGTACTCGACGGAACCCCGATCCGCGATGCCCGTTTTCCGGTGTACACGAATGTCACCGCCACACCGGTCACTTCGGCAGACGATATTCGCAGCAATCTCCTGCTCCAGGTGACGAGTCCCGTCCTCTGGGAACGCTCCATGGAAAACATGATCGCTGACGGCGTCGAACGATTCGTCGAGGCAGGTCCGGGCAACGTGTTGCAGGGATTGCTCAAGCGCATCAACGCAGATCTGCCCTGTGTGGCGGTTGGCTCCCTGGAAGAGCTCAGGAACATCGAATAGCGTATATTCGAGAGTCGTTATGTCTCAATCTTCGACCGAGGAAATATGAGCCAACTGAAAGGAAGCGTCGCTATCGTCACCGGCGGTGCGCGCGGCATCGGCCGCGCAATTGTGCGACAGTTCGCAGATGAAGGTGCAGCGATCGCAGTATTCGACGTCGCGTTTCCGGACGATTTCGAGAGTTTCGCGGACGAGCTCCGTGCCAGAGATGTATCCATTCAGGCCTATCGCGTGGATATCACGGATGAAACCGCCGTCGAGGAGCATTGTGCTGAAGTTGCGAAGGATTTCGGATCGATTGACATTCTGGTCAACAATGCCGGCATCACGCGTGACAAGCTGCTGCTGCGCATGTCGCCCGAAGACTGGGATGTGGTCATGGCCGTCAATCTCAAGGGATCCTTCCTGATGACGCGCGCCGTCGCCAAAACCATGGTCCGACAGAAGAAGGGAAAAATCGTCAACATCAGCTCCGTCGTCGGTGTGATGGGGAATGCCGGACAGGCGAATTACGCCGCATCCAAGGCGGGAATGATCGGACTGACAAAATCCACCGCAAAGGAACTCGCCGGGCGCAACATCACGGTCAATGCCGTCGCACCCGGATATGTCGAAACCGAGATGACCCATGTGCTTTCCGAGGAACAGCGCCAGGCTTTTCTTTCCGTCATTCCCCTCAGGCGTGGTTGCTCCCCGGCGGAGATCGCCGACACTGTCGTTTTCCTCGCTTCCCCGAAATCTGATTATATTACCGGTCAGGTTCTGAATGTCGACGGTGGCATGATCATGTAATTTCTTTTTTTGAGTATCACTTCATACATCAATTTTTCCATTTTCCCTGGAGGATCTCATGTCCGAAGACATTACCCAGAAAGTCAAGCAGATTATTGTCAACAAGCTCGGTGTGGAAGAAAGTCAGATCACCGATACTGCTTCGTTCACCAACGACCTTGGTGCGGATTCCCTCGACACCGTCGAGTTGGTCATGGAATTCGAGAAGGAATTCGACCTGACTATCGCAGACGAGGATGCGGAGAAAATCACCACCGTCGGCGACGCGGTCAAGTACATCACCGAAAATCTCAATCAATAAGCGCTTCCGCTTTCGTTCACAGTATTTTCCCGTCCTTTCGGGGACGGGAATCCATTTTGGAGGTAAGACATGAAGAATCGACGAGTCGTCGTGACCGGTCTGGGCACGGTAAATCCCATCGGACTCTCCGTGCAGGAATTCTGGAACAACGCGCTCGCCGGGGTCAGCGGCGTCGGCAACATCACCGCATTCGATGCATCGGACTACAAGACCCAATTCGCGGCTGAAGTAAAGGGATTCGATCCGGAGATTTTCATGGACCGCAAGGCGGCCAAACGGATGGACAAGTTTACGCATTACGCCGTAGCTGCCGCCAATATGGCCGTGGAAGATGCTGGACTCTCCGCCGAGACGATCGACTATGAACGTGTCGGTGTTGTGATCGGATCCGGTATCGGTGGCATGTGGACGAACTGGGACCAGCAGAACGTCCTCGTCGAAGAGAAGAATCCGCGCCGCATCAGCCCGTTTTTTGTGCCGATGCTCATTTCCGACATTGCCGCAGGCCATGTTTCCATCATGCACGGGTTCAAGGGACCGAACTATGCCACTACGTCCGCCTGTGCAACCTCCGCGCACGCGCTCGGAGACGCTCTCATGCTCATCGAACGCGGCGACGCCGACGTCATGATTGCCGGTGGTGCCGAAGCGGCGATCTGTCCGATGGGCGTCGCCGGATTCAACGCCGCTCGCGCCCTCTCGACAAGGAACGACGACCCGAAAACCGCCAGCCGCCCGTTCGACAAAGATCGCGACGGCTTCGTCATGGGCGACGGCGGCGGCATTCTCGTTCTCGAGGAACTGGAACATGCACGCAAGCGTGGGGCAAAGATTTACGCCGAGTTCAGCGGCATGAGCTTCACTGCTGACGCCTATCACATTACCGAACCCGCACCGGGCGGTGATGGCATTATCCGTTCGATGCGCCAGTCGCTGCGAGATGCCGGTGTCGACCCCACCGACGTGGATGTGATCAACGCGCATGGGACATCCACTCTCTATAACGACCGGACGGAAACCGCAGCGATCAAGACGGTATTCGGTGAACGCGCTTACGCACTGAAGGTCAATGCGATCAAGTCGATGACCGGCCATCTCCTCGGCGCCGCAGGTGCGGTGGAGGCCATCGCCTCGGTTCTGATGATCCATACAAACAAAGTCCACCCGACCATTAACTACACCACGCCTGATCCCGAATGCGATCTCGATTACGTGCCGAACACGGCAATCGATCATGACGTGAACGTCGTCCTTTCCAACTCCCTCGGGTTTGGCGGACATAACGTCTCGCTGGTCTTCCGGAGATATACAGGCAGTTGATGTTCTTCATACAAGGCTATGTTCCGACTCCTTCGTTCCGTTTTTCGAAAGCATAGCACCGCAAAGAAACGCATTGTGTTTCCTCCTCCTGAGCACAACCAGGAGGAGGAACGCCTTTCGCTCTCCGCCTATGCCACATTCGACCGGAGCGAATTCTCCCGCCGTACCGGCTACCACATCCGTAACGAAGACTTCTTCCTGCAGGCGGTCATCCATCGCTCCTATCTGCAGTTGTGCCCACCGGGACAACTGCAGTCCAATGAACGGTTGGAGTTTCTGGGCGACTCCGTCCTCAATCTGATTGTCGCTGAATATCTCTACCATGATTTTCCGCAGGCGGAGGAAGGGCAACTGTCCAAGATCCGATCGCGCCTGGTCAGCCGCGCTGCGCTCGGTGCCTGCGCACGCCGGCTGAAACTTGTCGATTTCCTTCTGTTGAGTCCGAGCGCACATCAATCCATTGAAGACGGCAGCGAATCCATCCTCGTCGACGCAATGGAGGCTTTCGTCGCAGCGATCTATCTCGACGGCGGCTACGCCGCAGCCAGGAATTTCATCGGCGATCACCTGCTCCGTGCACTGGGAAGCTCCCTGATGAGCAGGGATGAAAACTATAAAAGCCGCCTCCTGGAATTCACACAGGGACGAGGCTTGGGAACACCGCGTTACGTCACCATTCATGAATCCGGTCCCGATCACAACCCGCTCTTCACGGTCGAGGTTCAGGTGGGCGGCATTCCCGTCGGCACCGGTACGGGGGGAAATAAAAAGACCGCGGAACAGAACGCCGCATCGCAGGCGATTGAGTATCTGCAATCGACGGAAAACAGACCCGCCGCACATACGGGCTGACTCCTCCCGTTTCCATGCCGAGACATTCCCCGACAGAGGCGGACGGGATCCACATACACACAGTTCATTCGGTTCCGAATTCACACGATCATCGGCCCACAACATGAAAAACACACATCTCTCCGAAACAGGATTTGACATCCGCCACATCGGTCCCAGCGTGAAAGAAGAAGAGGACATGCTCCGCACCGTCGGTGTGCCCTCTCTCGATGCGCTGATCGATCAGACCATCCCCGACAACATCCGGGGCGCGCAACCACTCGACCTTCCCGACGGCATTGGGGAACATCAATATCTGCGTGAGCTGCAACAGCTCGCATCACGCAACCAGCTCTGGAAATCATACATCGGCCTGGGGTATTATGACACACACACGCCCAGCGTCATCCGCCGGAACATCCTGGAAAATCCCGGATGGTACACCTCCTACACGCCGTATCAGGCGGAGGTGTCTCAGGGCCGCCTCGAAGCCATGTTGAATTTCCAGACCATGGTTTGCGATATGACCGGAATGGAGATCGCAAACGCCTCGCTGCTCGATGAAAGCACCGCCGCGGCCGAGGCGATGATCATGGCACACGGTATCGTCACTCGCAGCGCAAGCCGGAAGGACAGCCGGAAATTCTTTGTCGCCAGCACGACCTTCCCGCAAACCATCGATGTACTGAAAACACGGGCGGAACCGCTCGGTTACGAACTCGTCATCGGCGACTGGGAGAACGCGAAACTGGACGCGTCCTATTTCGGCGCCCTCGTGCAGTACCCTGACATCAACGGTGCCGCCCAGGATTACCGCGCTTTCGTCCAGAACGCGCATGATCAGGGTCTCATCGTCGTCTTCGCAGCGGATCTGCTCGCGCTCACGCTCCTGACGCCACCAGGGGAACTCGCCGCAGATATCGTTGTCGGCAATACACAGCGCTTCGGTGTCCCGATGGGTTACGGCGGTCCCCACGCCGCCTTCTTCGCGACAAAACAACAGTACGTCCGCCAGATGCCCGGCCGTATCATCGGCGTTTCCGTGGATCGGCACGGGAATCCGGCATTCCGCATGACTCTGCAAACACGTGAACAGCACATCCGCAGAGAGAAAGCGACATCGAATATCTGTACCGCGCAGGCTCTTCTTGCCGTCATGGCGGGCATGTACGCGGTGTATCACGGTCCCGAAGGCCTCCGCAACATCGGAACAAGAGTGCATACCGCGGCCACAGCGCTCGCGAACGGCGTGAAGATGCTGGGCTACCAGCAGCTCAACCCGGTGTTCTTCGATACACTGCTGGTCGCCGCCGACAGCGCAGTAATCCGGCCACTCGCGCAGAAGGCGCGGATCAACTTCCGCTATGCCTCCGGGGATCACATTGGCATCGCCGTGGACGAAACGACCAATGAGAACGATATCCTCGCCATCCTGCAGGTTTTCGCGGAAGCTGCGCAGAAGGACATCCCCTCCGCAGAATCCCTTTTCACATCTCTCGACACGGCAATCCCTGAAACACTGACCCGCAGGAGCGCGTTTCTCATGCATCCGGTGTTCAACATGAACCATTCGGAAACTGAGATGATGCGCTACATCAAGTCGCTGGAGAACAAAGATATCTCGCTTGTACATTCGATGATATCCCTTGGCTCCTGCACGATGAAACTCAACGCAGCAACGGAAATGCTCCCCATCACATGGCCGGAATTCTCAGCGCTGCATCCCTTCGTTCCGGCGGAGCAAGCTGCTGGTTACCAGCAGCTGATCAGCGAGCTGGAATCTCAGCTCGCTGCTGTCACCGGCCTTGCGGCAACCTCGCTGCAGCCCAATTCCGGAGCTCAGGGCGAGTACACCGGACTCATGGTCATCCGCGCTTATCATCACGCAAATGGCAATCCGCATCGCAATGTCGTGCTCATTCCTTCTTCGGCACACGGCACAAATCCCGCGAGTGCCGTTATGGCCGGTTCGGAAGTTGTCATTATCGGCTGCGACGAGCAGGGCAACATTGATGTCGACGACCTGCGCGCAAAGGCGGAGCAGCATCGCGACACACTATCCGCGCTGATGGTGACCTATCCGTCGACGCACGGCGTCTTCGAGAAGCGCATCAAGGAAAGCTGTCAGATCATCCACGACAACGGCGGTCAGGTCTACATGGACGGCGCCAACCTGAATGCGCAGCTTGGTCTGACGAATCCGGGATTGATCGGAGCGGACGTCTGCCATCTCAATCTCCACAAAACCTTCGCCATTCCACATGGCGGAGGCGGTCCGGGCATGGGCCCCATTTGCGTCGCAAAGCATCTCATCCCCTTCCTCCCCGGTCATCCTCTCGCGGAAACGAAAAGTGATCATGCGATTCCAGCAGTCTCCGCCGCGGCCTGGGGCAGCGCGAGCATTCTCCCGATTTCCTACGGCTATATACGCATGCTCGGTGGGAAGGGACTGACAGACACAACGAAGTTCGCCATCCTGAACGCGAATTACCTGAAAGCCCGCCTGGAGAAGGATTACAGGATCCTCTACACCGGCGCGAACGGACGCGTTGCGCATGAATTCATCGTCGACCTGCGCCCGTTCAAGGACCATCACATCGAAGCGGAGGACGTCGCAAAGCGTCTCATCGACTACGGTTTCCACGCCCCGACACTCTCCTTCCCAGTTGCCGGCACGCTCATGGTCGAGCCCACTGAGAGCGAGTCGAAAGCCGAACTCGATCGTTTTGCCGATGCGATGCTGGAAATCCGCGCGGAGATCCAGGAAATCATCGACGGGAAGGCGGATCCGGAAGACAACGTTCTGAAGAATGCACCGCACACAGCGGCGGAGGCCACAAACGAGATCTGGGAACATCCCTACACGAGAACGAAGGCCGTGTACCCGCTGCCGTATGTCCGGCAGCGGAAATTCTGGGTCCCCGTCGCACGCATCGACAACTCCTACGGAGACCGGCACATCATGTGCTCCTGTCCGCCGATCGAGGCGTACGAACAAAACGACGCGTGATCACTCGCCGGCACTCAGGCCGCAGAAGAGCATGAAGCGACGGAGGCTGTCCACTGGACGCTCCACTGATTCCTTCACATTCTCCTGACGAGTTTTCGCACCCAGAAGGAGACCGGTACGTGGCGCAGCGCGTGGAATTTCCATGCGCTGCGTTGTTTTTCTTCCCCCGGCTCCGTAAAATGCGGGCTGACGGACGAGCGCATCTGCCGGATATTCCCGTCCCCATCTGTGTAAAAAGAGGAGTGTCATGAAAGCAGTCGCCACTCTCCTGGTCGTTCTGGTATTCTCCGCCTGTTCCTCTCCCCCTCCCCGTCCGGTGTTCTCGGATTTTCTCGAGATCCGCGAAGTCGTCGATGATGACCCGCTTGCGGCGCGGTACACCACCGCCGAGGGTGAGGAACATCATCTCGACGATCCGGTCGTTTCAGGAAAGCACATTTCCCGCCTGCAGTTCAAACCGGGCAAGGATGACAGCTTCGACCTGATCATGACATTGAAGGGTGCGCAGGAGGCGCGTTGGCGCCGCTTCGCCCGCTCCCGTGGCCGCCAGGCCGCACTGGTCATTGACGGACAGATCAGCCGGATCTTCACGGTTGAGGATCCCGGAATCCCCGTCGAGAACGAAGCCCTGATGATCACCATTCCCGGTGTAGCCGAAACCCGTGAGGATGCAGACAAGCTGGATCACTACTTCGAAGAGAGAAAGACCGCCGTGAAAAAAGAGAAGGTCAGTGAATGAGCGGCCGGACACGTCTTCTCCTGTGGAGCATTCTCGTTCTCGTCGGGATCTGGTCTGTCTGGTATCTCTGGCCTGACCCGGTCATCGAACGGGAGACCGGCGTGCTCTGTCCCGACCTGCCCCTGCAATCTCCACCGTCGCGGAAAACCCCCTGGCTGCACGATGAATTCATGGTCACCGCATTGGCCGATTACCAGATCCACGCACGGGTGCTGAGCCGGAGGGAGTACAGTGGCGGACGCGATGGCTTTCTCTCCCCTGTGGATCTCGCTCTCGGATGGGGACGCATGTCGGATTCCTTCGTGATCGAAAAGCTGGATATCTCCCAGGGACATCGCTGGTACAAGTGGGATGTCAAAGACCTGATGCCGATTCCCCGCCGCGAGATCGAGACGTCCAGTGCCAACGTACATATTCTCCCGGCGAATGCAGAGGTGGATGATCTGCTGGATGAGGTCTACCGGGGTAGCGTCGTCCATATGACTGGCTATCTCGTCAAGGTCACGACAACGGACGGCTGGCACTGGGTATCATCAACTACACGTGACGACACGGGGGACGGTGCCTGTGAGGTGTTCTGGGTGGAGCGGCTCGAGGTACAGAACTGATCATCCGATCCGGCTTTTCATTTTCCGCGTACACAACCCTCACAGGATGCTCACATCACGGCGCTAGATTGTCAGACGAGCGCAGGGTGCATGACATGTGACACCGGACAGTGAGGTACCCCATGTGGGATGCAGCAGCAGATCTTCTGCTCAAATACGACATTCAGTCCTTCATCAACACCGTCAATCGTCTCGCGGACACGAGTGAGCGAGTGATCCGCAGCTTTGACCGCCGAACCCTCGCGATCGACAGCAAGTCCGATGCATCTCCGGTGACCGACGCTGACCGCGCCGCCGAGTACAGCATGCGCGAGGTGATCATGCAGGAGTATCACGATCACGGCATTCTCGGTGAGGAGTTCGGCCATACCGGAAGCGACGCCCGTTTCCAGTGGGTGCTCGATCCCATCGACGGCACCAAGTCCTTTATCTCCGGTACACCCCTGTTCGGAACACTGATCGGCCTGTGCGACGGCGGAACACCGATACTCGGTTGCATCAATCTCCCCGCACTGGGACAACGCTACATCGGGACGCCGGAACAGACCCGGTGCAACGGCCGAACTGTCCGCATGCGGTCCACAGAAAGTATCCGGCAGGCAACCGTTCTCGTCACTGACCATGTGGACGTCTGGCGGCACAAAAACGGTCTTGCGTTCGACCGTCTTGCCGCGAAGGCCAACATCTTCCGCAGCTGGGGCGACTGTTATGGGTACACGCTGCTTGCTTCCGGATTTGCGGACATCATGGTGGATCCGCTGCTCAAACCCTGGGATCTTTTACCGCTGATTCCCGTCATGCAGGGAGCCGGGGCAACGGTTACGTCCTATGAAGGAAGCGACCCGCTGCATTCCGACAGTCTGCTGGTTTCTCACCCTGATCTGCACGCGGAGGTTGTCGCACTGCTCAATCCCCTGCGTCCCGAAGACTGCGAGTGTTAAGATTCGGTTCGCATTCCGCTACAAGAATCTCACCCGATATTAATCCGGCCACAACATCGGCACCGTAGTTTCTACCCATGTTTTCCGGCGTCTCCATACGGACCCTGTTGACGCGCATGCTGAAACTGCTCGTCTTCGCAGCTCTGGCCTGGTTCATTCAGAATCAGTTCCGCGATCTGGATGTGGCACAGGTCACCCGTCTCCTGGGTGGCATCGGCATTGCGGCCATCCTCCTGTTGCTTCCGTACGCGGTGGTGATCCTTCTGGATGCGGTCGGATGGAGAGAATGCGTGACGGGCAAGGAGCGGATCCACCTGCGGGAGATCTTTATCGTCCGCCTGTGCACGGATGCCGTCATGAACACATTTCCCGCCGGTGTGGCCTTTGCCGAGACGTTGCGCTCTGTCTTACTGCGCGACCGCTTCGGTCTCCGCATGACCGATGCAGTGGCCGCCACCCTGCTGTCGAAAATCAACATCGCTGTTGCCCAGATGCTCTTCGTGATCGGGGGATTCATCATCGCACTTTCTCTGCATCGCACGGCATTCACCCACTTGGGCATGCTCTCATCTCCTGCGGAAATCACCGTAGCGTTCATCGTGACCGGAGCACTGATGGGTGCGCTCTCGCTCCCCTACAGTGGTGCACGGCTTACACAGATCTCCGGGCTTCTGGGACGCATTCGCGTCCCCATCCTCCAGCGCGTGATCACGCGATTCCATTCGTCACTCGTGCAGATCGATCGCTATGTCACCGCGTTCGCACGGGAGCATCGACCGCGGCTGTTCCGCGCACTTGGCTATTTCCTTCTCAGCTGGCTGATGATGGCCGCGGAAACCTGGCTGATTCTGTCGCTCCTGCATTCCGGTGTCACGTTTCTCCAGGCGGTCGCTCTCGAGACGCTTCTCTCACTGGTGAAGATCCTGTTCTTTTTTATCCCGTCCGCCATGGGAGCGCAGGAGGTCGGCATCCTGACGATCCTGTCTGCGTATGGTATCCCGGAAGTCGCTGCTGTCGCTGCGGCCTTCATCATCCTCCGGCGCGGCAAGGAACTCTTCTGGGCGCTCTCGGGCATCAGCCTGTTCGGATATCTGCGCGTCAATCCCTTCAAGCCCGCATTCCTCAAGGCCTAGGATTCTCATGACCAGGATTCTCCATATATGCGGATCGCTGAATCAGACATCGCAGATGCATCAGATATCGCAGCAGCTTCCCGAGGCCGAGCACTCCTTCACACCGTTCTACGGGGATGCGCTGATCCAGTGGCTGAGCCGCAACGGTTTCCTGGAATTCACTATTCTCGGGAGCAGGCTCCGCCGGAGGGCGCTGAACTACCTGAAGGCACATGATCTGGAGGTCGACCAGTTCGGGTCGCGCAATGATTACGATCTCGTTCTCACCTGCAGCGATCTGATCGTTCCGAGCAACATCCGGCGCTTCCCCATCATCCTCATCCAGGAAGGGATGACGGACCCGGAAGGATTCGCCTATCACCTGGTGAAACATCTGCGGCTCCCGCGGTACCTGGCGAGCACGGCAACCACCGGGCTGAGCGATGTCTATGAGAAATTCTGTGTGGCGAGCGAGGGCTATCGGGATCTGTTTATCCGAAAAGGAGTCAAGGCGGAGAAAATCGCCGTTACCGGTATCCCGAACTTCGACAACTGCGCCCGCTTCCTGGAAAATGACTTCCCGCACCGGAATTTTGTTCTCGTCGCGACGAGCGATGCGCGGGAGACGTTCAAATACGAAAATCGCCGGAAGCTGATCCGCCGCTGTCTCGATATCGCCAACGGACGCCAGCTTATCTTCAAGCTGCATCCGAACGAGAACCATCCGCGTGCGATCGATGAAATCCACAAGGAGGCACCGCACGCGTTGGTGTACACCGAAGGAAACATCGAACACATGATCGCAAACTGCGACATACTCGTCACCCGTTTCTCCACCGTCGTCTATATCGGACTCGCCCTCGGGAAGCAGGTGTTCTCGGAATTCGACATGGAGGAGTTGCGTCGTCAGACCCCACTGCAGAACGGCGGCACCTCCACCCGCAATATCGCCGCGGTCTGCCGCGACGTCCTCGCAAACGGGAAGTCCCCCGGACACAGGGACCGATGGCAGGAATCACGGCTCATTGACGGCAGGCTGCGTCCCTTGCGGCATGTCGCGCGTCTCATATCCACGATCCGGAGCTGAGTGCATGAATATCATCACCATCATCCAGGCGCGGACGGGCAGCAGCAGGCTCCCCGGGAAAGTGATGCTCCCGCTCGCAGGCAAACCCCTGCTCCTTCGCATGGTCGAACGTGTCTCCATGGCACGCACACCCATGACCGTCGTCGTGGCAACGACAACTGACCCTGACGACACGGATATCCGGCTGCTGTGCAACAGACACGGGATTCCCTGCTACAGCGGCGATCCGTATGATCTGCTCGACCGTCACTATCGTGCCGCACTGCTCTACGATGCCGATGTCGTTGTGAAAATTCCCTCGGACTGTCCGCTCATCGATCCGGCGATCATCGATCGTGTCCTGTCCTCATACATCACATACCATCGCGACCATGATTACGTCAGCAATCTTCATCCTGCCACGTACCCGGACGGAAACGACGTCGAGGTCATGCCGATGCCGATTCTGCACCTGGCCTGGCGGGAGGCGACACGGCAGTTCGAGCGCGAACACACGACGCCGTTTCTCTGGGAGCAACCGGAACGCTTCCGCATCGGAAATGTGCTGTGGGAAAGCGGCCAGGATTTTTCCATGTCGCATCGCTGGACCATCGACTACCCGGAGGATTATCAGTTCATCCGTACCGTGTACGACCGATTGTACTCGGAGGACAGCATGTGCTTCGGTATCAGTGACATCCTCGCTTTACTCGATCGCGAACCGGAACTGTCACAAATCAACGCGGAATATACCGGAGTGAACTGGTATCGTCATCATCTCGGAGAATTGAAAACCATCGATGCCGGCAAGACACGAGCACCACAACCGAGGGACGCATGGAGTTCCCTCACCATCTCAAAGTACAAAGCGGGAACGCCATGAACGCATCAGACAAACAGGAATTGCAGCAGACGGCGATTCGCGTCCGTGAACACATCATCCGCATGGCGACTGACGGCGGATGCTTCATCGGTGCTTCGCTCTCCTGCGCAGATCTCATCGTGTACCTCTACAGCAGAGTCCTCGACATCTCCCCGCAGCGGGTCAGTGATCCCGGGCGTGATTACTTCCTTCTTTCGAAAGGACACGACGTCCCAGCCGTCTATGGGACCTTCGCAGAACTCGGATATATCAACGCCGCTCGCCTCGCAAACCATCTCCATACCAACGACTCGATATACTGGCATCCCAACAGGGACATCCCGGGGGTGGAGTTTCACTCCGGTTCCCTGGGACATCTGCTCTCCGTCGGAATCGGCGTTGCCCTCGATATCAAGTTGCGCAAGACGAGCAACAAGGTATACGTCATGCTGGGTGACGGAGAACTCAACGAAGGATCGATCTGGGAGGGATGCCTCGTTGCCGGTGCGCACGGGCTCGATAATCTCGTCGCCATCGTCGACCGCAATGGCTTTCAGGCCAACATGCGGACCGAGGATCTCATCCCGCTTGAACCGCTGGAAGATAAATTCACCGCGTTCGGATGGTCTGTCCGCCGGATCAATGGACACGCGTATGAAGAGATGGAAGCTGCATTTACCGGCCATCCCTTCGAGAAGGGCAAACCCAGTATGATCATTGCCGATACGGTACGCGGAAAGGGACTCCCCAGCATCGAGGCCCGCCCAGATCGCTGGTTCGTCAACTTCACTGCTGAGGAGATCGACATGCTTCTCGACGAGCTTCACGGCATCGGCGATGCCGCGCTGAAATCCGAATCGCTCTACGTGCGCTGACTCGACAATGTTTCTCACCATCAGCAGACAATGTACACTATGACATACGAAGAACTCCTTCGAGCGATCACCGCGGAGGATGATCGCGTCGTCATCATGACAGCGGAGAATCGCGCAGCAATTCGCAGCCTGCAGCCACATCTCGGAGACCGCCTGATCGACGTCGGCATCAGCGAGATGACAATGATCGGAGCTGCCGCAGGATTGGCACTGCGCGGTCGCATCCCGGTGGTTCACGCCCTGGCGACCTTCCTGACGCTGCGCGCATTTGAATTCATTCGTACCGACGTGGGTATCAGCGGTCTTCCGGTCAAGCTGATTGGTGCGGTCCCCGGCTTTCTGTCGGACGGTAACGGTCCCACCCATCAGGCACTCGAGGACATCGCGTTGATGCGCGGGATCCCACCGATCCAGGTATTCGCACCGTCCGACAACGATGACATGCTCGCCGCTCTGCCGCATATCCTCGCGTCCCCGGATCCCGCGTATGTGCGTTTCAACAACATGCCGGCGCACGTGGTGCATACGCCGTTTAAAATCGGCAAGGCGGAGGTTCTCACGGAAGGAACCGATGTCGCCATCCTGACCTACGGATTTCTTCTGCGTGAAGTCCTTGCCGCTGAGACACTCCTCCGGGCTGAAGGTCTGACCTGCCGTGTGATCAATCTTCGCAGCCTGAAACCTCTCGACGAAGAGGTCATTGCCTCCGCTGCACGCGACTGCACGCTGCTGGTCACTGTGGAGGATCATTTTGTAACCGGTGGACTGACCACCATGCTCGCCGAAGTGTTTCTCCGCCGCCGGCTCATTGCGGATGTATTGCCCATCGCGCTCGAACATCGGTGGTTCAAACCGGCGACACTCGACCGTGTGCTGGAATACGAAGGCTTCACCGGAAGCGCCTTGACAGTGCGCATTTTACGTGCCCTGGAGAATGATCGACGCAAGGGACCCATACTCGATCAGATGAGCTCGCTTTTCAAAACCTATCTCTGAGTCATCATGCCCAACACCATCGCGTTCAATCCAGACTATCCCGATATCACTCAGTCCGACGCACTTTATGCACGAGCACTTGGATTGATTCCCGGTCAGACCCAGACCCTGGCGAAGGGTCCCGGCCAGTACGTACGCGGCGTCGCACCGAAATTCGTCGCCCGTGGAAGGGGAGCCCACATCCTCGATGTCGACGGCAACGAGTTCATCGACTACAACATGGGCATCGGTCCTCTCTCCCTGGGCTACGCCTATGACGTCGTGGACGACGCCATCCGCGCACAGCTTGCCGAAGGGATCACGTACTCTCTTGTCCATCCACTCGAAGTGGAAGTCGCGGAACTCCTGCGCGAAGTCATTCCCAATGCCGAGATGGTACGCTTCTCCAAATCCGGTAACGATGTCACCTCTGCTGCCGTACGGCTCGCCCGCGCATACACCGGTCGCGACACGGTGCTCTGCTGTGGCTACCACGGATGGCACGACTGGTACATTTCCGTGACGGACCGCAACCGCGGTATCCCGCAGGCCACTCGTGATCTCACATTCACGATCGATTACAACGACATCCAGTCTGTCCGCGATGCGCTCGATGAGAACACCGCGTGCGTCATTCTTGAACCAGTGGTATTCGACGCGCCGCACAACAATTTCCTCCATGAGCTCAAGGACGCCTGTGAGCGGAACGGAACGCTGCTCATCTTTGATGAGATGTGGACGGGATTTCGTCTCGCCCTCGGAGGTGCGCAGGAATATTTCGGCATCAAGGCGGACCTGGCCTGTTTCTCGAAGGCCATCGCCAACGGCATGCCGCTTTCCGTGCTCACAGGGAGAAAGGATGTCATGGAGCTCTGTGAGAAGGACGTCTTTTTCTACACGACCTTCGGGGGTGAGGCACTTTCGCTGGCAGCGGCAAAAGCCACTATCGGGGAGATGCGCGAGAAACACGTCCAGAAGCACCTGTTCCGGCAGGGCAGAACATTGAAGGATGGCTTCAACGCCATCGCCGCGCAGCTGACCATGCCTTCGGTTCTCTGCAAGGGATTCGACTGCCGCACGATCATCACCTTCGACGCTTCTGTGGGAAATCCGCTGCTGCAGAAATCCTACGTGCAGCAGGAGATGATCAAGCGCGGCATCCTCTGGTCGGGCTTCCACAACATCTCCTTCAGTCACAGCGACGACGATGTGGAATACACGTTGGCGGTGTATCGCGAGGTCCTGCCACTGCTGAAGGATGCCGTGGAAACAGGCACGCTGGCCGAGCGCCTGCGTGGCGAGCCGGTCGAACCCGTCTTCCGGAAAACGAGCAATTTCAACACCAAGGCGAGAACACCTCATGCCTGATCGCTCCATTCACCAACGAAGTAGTATGGTATGATCACCCGCATCGTTTCCGAAGCCCAGCAACGGCGCACCTCGCTGCTGCAGTCCCGCGGCAGCCTTCCGCTGCTGCAGGAGTACCGTCTTCGCTGTCTGACCATCAACACGCATCGCGGACAGGGACCCAAGCTCCCGTTCCTCCTTGCGAAGGCGACGCGCGAGGAGGCGCAACGGATAGAACTCATGCATGAGACGCGTGCGTATGCCTATTTCATCGCAGAGTGGCTGAACAGACACAAGCAGCATTACGACGTCGTCGCCCTGCAGGAAGTGTTCAACGGCGTACTGGGCGTCAGCGAAAAAATCATCGGGAAGTACCGGCAGCGCGATCACTACCGCGTCCTCAGCGGTTTCGATTCCATTCTCGAGCACGGGGTGGGGTTCGCCGGCTTCCGCTATCAGAATCTGATGCTCAGCCAACTTCCCAAGCTTTCCGATCAGGCGTACAACCACCTCCTCCCGGGAAAGGTGTTCTTCCTCGCATCCTGCGGTTTCACGCTCGCTCCCTTCCTGCTGAAGGACACCACCATCTGGATCGGCAATACGCATCTCCATGCGTACAGTCCGGAATCCCGCATGCGACAGGCGCGGAGTATCGGCCAGGTACTGCGAAAACTGGGAGATGTCCCGATCGTCTTCATGGGGGATTTCAACACGGTGCCGCCGGATTGCCGCATCGAAAAATTCGGTCAGGGGGATATCGATCGTTACAATTATCACGACGACCGGACGCTGACCATTCTCGAGGACGCCGGACTGCGATCCGTTCCCCACGACGATGCGTTGAAATTCTATTCGTATCCGACCGGACTTCCCAATCGCACATTGGATTACATCATGTATAGCCGTCATTGGCATGTCCACACTTACGGCGTGCTGCACGACTTCACGCTGTCCGATCACTATCCCGTATACGCTGAACTGGAACTGCAAACACGGAACAACTGAGATCCCATGGAAGAACTGTTTTCCCTCAACGGACGCACTGCTGTCGTCACCGGCGCACTTGGACTCATCGGCCGGGAGCATTGCCGGGCACTGGCTGCTGCCGGCGCAAACGTCATCGTCACTGACCTGGATGCGAAGGGCTGCGAGTCCTTTGCCGCCGAACTTTCCGCGGAGAGCGGCAGGATCACTCTCGGCAAGGCGGCCGACATCACGGATCCGGATGCTGTGCTCGCGCTGTTTCACGCCGTCATTGAAGTATTCGGACATGTGCACATCCTCGTCAACAACGCCGCGATCAACGACATGGTCGAGAATCCTGTTTCGGCACTGGAAGCTTCGCGCTTCGAACGGTATCCTCTCGACCTCTGGCGAAAATGCCTTGATGTGAACGTGACAGGTATGTTTCTCTGCTGTCAGATCTTTGGTGGGCACATGGCCGAACACAGCGGAGGAAGCATCATCAACATTGCCTCGACCTATGGCCTGGTCGGGCCCGATCAGTCGCTCTACCAGCGTCCCGACGGTACGCAGACATTCTACAAATCCGCCGTCTATCCCACAACAAAAGGTGCGGTCATCAGCTTTACGCGTTTTCTCGCAACGTACTGGGGGCAGGCGGGAGTGCGTGTCAACACCCTTTCTCCCGGTGGTGTGCGGAACGGACAGGACACCCATTTCATCGAGAACTATGCGCGGCGCACACCACTCGGGAACATGGCACGACCAACGGATTATCATGGTGCCATCGTATACCTGGCGAGCGACGCATCGCGCTACATGACCGGGGCAAACCTGGTCGTGGATGGCGGCTGGACTGCCTGGTAACCTTGCGCTTCCTGCAATCGTCCCAGTTCCTGCAAGGGACAGGGTGCAAATCATTGCAACTCTTGCGACGGACCGCTACTTTTCCTGCATGAAAGTACTCCCGGATTCCACCATCCTTCCCCGCCTGCTCGGCAGCCTGCAACATCTCTCCTGGGACGAAGCCGCCCGCCGTGCGCGACGCATCCGCCTCGTGCTCACCGACAATGACGGCGTCCTGACGGACACCGGTGTGTATTACGGTCCGGATGGGGAATTGTTCAAGCGTTACAGCATCCGCGACGGGATGGGCATGGAACGTCTCGGGTTGCTTGGGATAGAAACCGGGATCATCACCGGGGAAGAGTCGCCCAATCTCAAGCGACGCGCGGAGAAATTGAAACTGAAGCATCTGCATCTGGGTGTAAAGGATAAAATCGCCACGCTGACGCGCATCCGCCGGGAGACGGGGTTGTCGCCGGAAGAGATCGCATACATCGGTGACGACGTCAATGATCTCGGCATCATGGATATCATCGGGGAGCGCGGTTTCACCGCCGCTCCGGCCGATGCCATGCCGCAGATTCACGATCTCGCCCAATACATCTGCTCATGGCGCGGAGGGAACGGCGCGTTTCGCGATTTCGCAGAAGCCGTTATCACTCTCCGGCTCATCCGGGAGTAAGTCCCTTCTCCTGACTCCAACTGATGAATATTTCTGCTTACACACCCTTTTTACCCGGGTATAATCATATTTTACCCGGGTATAATGACGAATTTACCCGGGTATAATTTTCATGGCCACGGCATATTCTGTCGGTATCCCGGCGGGATTTCGTTATCGCGGAGACGATGCTTCAACGACGCAGCGAGTGGTACATCTCATGCAATCTCAATCGTTGCCTCATCTGTCACATATCATTCTCTAAATACTTTCTCACGTATCCCTCAACAGACGATAACGCAGCACATGTAGTTTTCCGGAAAACAAATCCGACATGAGGAAGAGGAACACTGCATGAGCAACACCACCCGCCAGATCAGGGAGAAAACCGTCGGTCCTGGACAACCGGTGTACGTCATTGCCGAGATCGGCATCAACCACAACGGCTCTCTCGAACTCGCGAAAAAGCTGATTGACGGAGCAGCGCTTTCCGGCTGTGATGCGGTCAAGTTCCAGAAACGGACGCCCGAACTCTGTGTGCCGCGGGACCAGTGGGACGTCGAGCGCGACACGCTCTGGGGCCGGATGCGCTACATCGACTACCGTCACCTGATCGAATTCGGAGACGAAGAGTATGCCGAAATCGACCGGTACTGCAGGGAGAAAGGGATCCATTGGTTCGCCTCCTGCTGGGACGAACCCTCTGTCGACATGATCGAGAAATTCGATCCGCCGATGTACAAGGCGCCGTCCGCCTCCCTGACCGATCATGCGCTGCTGGCGCACATGAAGGCAACCGGCAAGCCGCTGATGATCAGCACCGGCATGTCGAGCATGGAGGAAATCGAGACCGCGGTGAGGTTGCTCGGCACCGACAACCTGCTCATCGCGCATTCGACCTCCGCCTATCCCTGCGATGTCAACGAACTGAATCTCCGTATGCTGAACACGCTGATGCAGAAATATCCGGATACGCCGATCGGATATTCGGGCCATGAGACCGGCCTCGCCCCGACCTGGGCATCGGTGGCCATGGGTGCGACGTTCATCGAACGGCATATCACCCTCGACCGCGCGATGTGGGGATCCGATCACGCCGCATCCGTGGAGATCGGTGGCCTCTACCGCCTCGTTGCGAACATCCGTGATATCGAGAAGTCCCTCGGCGACGGCGTCAAGCGCGTGTACGAAAGCGAGCTGGGACCCCGCAAAAAGCTGCGGCGGGTGCAGCTGCATTCACCTGCGCCGGAAATGGCCTGAACGAAACACACCTGATCACATAGATCGACCTCCAGGCAGCACATCTTTGCGTTTCGCCCCCTGAAGGGGGATGTGTACTCGGGGAAATAGCGTGCAATTGTATTTGAGCGGATGAAGGGGCGAGATTCATCTCGCCCGATTGATTCCGCACAAAGTGCAAAGTACAAAGTGCAGGGTCATTCATCGCGAAGCTCCCGGCGAGCCACCGGCTCGTCCGTACATTGATGGGACTTTGCACTTTGCGCTTTGCACTTTGCACTTCATTTACGGCAAAGAGATCGAGGGATAGCTACTCTTTTACCGTAATGACCACCCCCGCCGTATGTGCGGCGAACTCCGGCGCGTACATGCACTGAATGCTGGAAATGCCGTTGGAGAAACGGCCCTCGTGCGAGACACGCAGGGGATATTCGAAGACATGCACGCCTTTCCGCAGCCAGTGGAAGAAGAAGTTCACCGAGGCGTCCCGGGGTGCCTGGTAGTAGATGAGACCGCCCTGGTAGCGGTGACCGGAAAGCTGCTCGATGAGTTCGAGTCCCGCTCCGCGCATGTCCTTCATGTGCACGTATTCCATGTCGCGATCCACTCGGACCGTGACGCGGACCTTGAGCACGTCGCCTACGCGCGGCGGATTCTGTTCTGTGATGGGCTCGAGCACCACACCCTTGTCCGTATTGCGCTGCAGATACAGCTGCTTTTCAATCTGCAGCGGTGTCTGTGCCGGCGTGATCTTGTCCAGTTGCTCGAAATACTGCCAGTACACCGCCCCCCAGGCGATGCCCTGGTCTTCCTTCTTCACCGTGACCTTCCCCATGTCCGGCTTGATGTCGCCGCCGCGCCAGTCCACGCGGTAGTGTCCGGTGCCGGCCTCGATGTTCACACCCATCGCCTTCGGATCGATGCGCTCTCCGCCCATGCTGACCTCGACGAGTTTGTCCGAAGCCAGGAGGTTGCTGCCGCGCCGCAGCAGGGCGTAGCAGGCCTCCGCGGTGGCGACAGTGGAGCCCCAGTCCTGCACCTGTTTCTGCTTGAGCAGCCAGATCTTCATTTCCTCGACGGAAGGCAGATCATTTGCCACTTCGTCGAACACTTCGATGAGCATGGCCTGTGTCTCGATCGGCGCCTGGTACCAGAACCAGCCGCGGTCGTACTTCCAGTACATGCCCATCTCCTCGTTCTGCAGAGACCGCTCCTTGAGTGAACGCACCACGGCCATCGGTATGGTTGTATCCTTGAAGCGATGGAGTCCCAGCGCAATCATGCCCTGCGCCATGTGATTGCGGCGAACCCACCACTTGCGGGATTCATTGAGCCAGAATTCGACGGCCTCGTCGTAGCGGTCGGGAATTTCCTGCGAGAGGAAATAACTGCGCGCATACAGGTACTGGATTTCGAGATAGCTGAGATAGTCTTTGTCGGGATCGAAGGAACGCTCGCGGCGCTTGAGCTCAAGATAATCCTGGTACATGCGTTCGTCCATGAACGACACCGCGCGGCGAAGCATGCGGTTGATGCGCTCGTCCTGCGCAGTGGTGCCCAGCGCGGCGAGATGGCCGAATCCCGCGACAATGTACTGCGTGATGTAACGGCTCTCGGGCAGACCGGGAAACCAGGGCCAGCCGCCGTTGCTCGCCTGCGCCTTCTCGAGCTTGCGAATGGCGCTCTCGAGATTGTTGCCCATGGTGTTCAGATCGAAGAGCAGAGCGATGCGTTTCTTGCGCTCGCTCTCGTCCTTGCCCTGCATCACCCACGGCGTCTCCTCGAGCAGCAGCATCTTGAGATCCTGGTTCTTCTGCAGGTTCGACAGCAGCGCATCCGTGTTCTTCCACGCATCGAACACACGTTTGATTTTCGGATTGCTGCCCACGATGTGACCCGCGATGCTGTTGGCGTAGTAGCGGTTGAACACCTGCTCCGAACATTCGTACGGATATTCCATCAGGTACGGCAGCGCCTGCACGGCGTACCACGCGGGCTGGGAGGTCATCTCCAGTGTCAGCTGATGATGCCGCAGCGTGGACGATGATCCGCTGTTCACCAGCTTCTCGAAGGTGACGTTCTTCGTCTGTCCGCCGCGGATGTGCAGCGGCAGCGTCTCGGTGACCAGCATGCGGTTCGGCAACACCGGCAGTGCCATTTCCTCACCGTCCGAGAACGTCCCGGCTTTCGCCACGATGCGATAGGTCACGGCCGACACGCCTTCGGGCACATGGATTTCCCAGCGTGCCGTGGTGCTGCGGCCCTTTTCGGCGGTGAACGTGCGCTCGGCATCCCGCAGGTCGAATTCCGCATCCAGCGGCTGCATGGACAGCGCGTCGAAGAGCCTCAGCACGGCGGTGCCGGACAGCGTCGTGTCGGAGAGATTCGTGATCTTTGTCATCAGCACAATGTGGTCACCTTCGCGCAGGAAGCGCGGCATGTTGGGCATCACCATCAGTTCTTTCTGCGTCACCGTCGTCTTCTCGAGATAACCGGTTTGCAGATCCGGCGTGTGCGCGTAGAGCCGCAGCTTCCAGCGCGTCAGCGCCTCGGGCGCGGTGAAGCGCAGGATGACATTTCCATCCTCGTCGGTGATGAGGTCGGGATAGAAGAACGCCGTCTCGTTGAAATTCGTCCGCGCCTTGACCATGTCGAGACCGCCTTCGTCAGGACCGGCAGCTGTTCCGGCGTCATCGAGCCGTTCCTCCTCCTCGAGTACTTCCTGCCGTTTGTCGCGTCTTCCGCCTTCGCCATCCATTTCCATCGATGCCGGCGCGGGGGCAGCGTCCTCGGCAACCATCATTAATGCTTGCGCATCCCCGACGCCTGCCGACTTCCGCGACATATATGCCCGATCGCCATAGAAATATCCTCCGCGGTCGAGCAGAAAGAGCTGCAGCCGGTCATACTGCATGTGGAACGGAGAGAGTGTGCTGTTCCATCCGTCGACGTACAGCTGTCCCGACGCGCCGCCGAAGCTGTGATCGGCGGTTTGTGTGTGCCACGCGAAGAACGGCCAGGAAAAGCGCGGCCATTCCTGGGAGTAGATCGCATCTAGCGACGCGTCATACATGGAGGCGAGCACTTCCGCGGCGACGCGGTCGCGCTGCCGTCCCTTGATAGTAATGCGCCATTCCTCCTGCTGTCCGGGTTGCAGTTTGTCGCGGAAGGTCGCCGTTTCGATCGTGAGGTCCTTGTTCGACCACGGTACCGAAATCACAACGGTCTGCTGGTACAGGCGATAATTGCGTACGAAGAATATCTGCGCCGTGAATCCGCCGCGATGCTTTTCCTCCACGTTCAGTGTGAAACTGCGGAGTGTCTTGTTGAGATGTATCCATTCTTCCCGCACGCTCGTTCTGCGGTGATCGATCTTGTACAGGGCATGAACATCACTGTAGGCAGTGCCAAAAAGAAAGCGTGCTGATTCGCCCGGTTCACATTGCGTCTCTTTTGCGACGTACATCTCCGCCGCGGGGATTGGAAGTGCGGCGTCGGATTCGTACGCGGTGAAGAAGCGCTTGAGTTCGAGGTCCTCTCCCGAAGGATCCTTCGCCTTCAGCGTGATACGGTAGCGGCCGGGATTCAGATCCTCCAGTCGCAGCGAATCCGTCCCTCCCTCCCCGCAGCGGAAGCGTCGCTCGAGAATGCGCTCCGTCACAGGCCAGGTGTCGGGAATATTTTCATCCTTGTATACATCATGCGGGAAATCGCGGATGAACTCCTCCTCCGTCAACAGCCATGTATCCGGCTTCGGCAGATACCGCTCACGGAAAATGCGCGTCGGTGCTTCCAACCGCTCGATGATGACCGTCCCGTCAGCTGCGACGGGCTCGCCGCCCAGATTGCGCGCGCTGATCGTCACCGTTCCTTCCTCGTCAACATCCACCATCTCTTCCAGTGCAAGCCCCAGTTCAATGGAGGTGTATCCCGCGCTCACGGTTGTCGTTGCACTGTGCGTCTCCCCATTGATGTCCGTCACGTCCGCCGAAATCTCGTAGGTGAACACCGGCAGGGTGGATTTGTCCACACTGCGGTCAGGAAGCAGGGGAAAGCTGATCTCGTAGGCACCGTCGGCATCGGTTGTCGTGCTGCCGTGTGCAATTTCCTTCGCCTCACTGCCGGGAGCGGGACGCCACCACCAGAACCAGTACGGGTATCGCACCTTTCTTACGACGCGCCAGCTGACTGACGCGCCGTCGACGTTCGCACCGGCATAGGCCTTCGCGCTTCCGGTAACCTTCACCGTCTCATCCAGACGGTACGTCCCTTTCGGAGGATCGAACTCCACTTCGAATTTCGGCCGCTTGTACTCCTCGACGCGAATCTGCACCGATCCCCATTCGTTGCGGATGGACATCATCCCCGTCAACACGCCCGACGGCACGGTGAACACGGTATTGAAGGACCCGTAATCATTGGTCCGCACATCCATTTCATGGATTTTCTGATTGTTCGCATCATACAAGACCACCGTGCTTCCCGTAGTCGGTACGACGGCAAAATCCGTCTGCTCCGCGGTCCCTTCGAGCACGATGCCTTTCACGTGCACGGTCTGCCCGGGACGATAGATCGCCCGGTCGGTAAAAAACATGGTCTGTCGCTGCCGCTGCTCCCGCCCGCGTTCCCAGGCATGGAAGGACTGCCCGATGGCGAGCGTATCTCCCTTGTGCGAGAGGCGGAAAAACACGCCATCGCGCTGGCGGCCCGCCGTGAGGGAGAACGAACCGTTCTCGTCCGTGCGCCGCGTCCCGGTGCGGATACGCTTATATTCATAGTGCCCCGACTCCCAGCGCTGGGTGAACATCTCGACATGCACGCCTGCGATCGGCGCTCCGCTCACCGCATCCGTCACCCAGAATCGCATATCGCCCGCATGCTCGCTGAGGCTGAGCAGACTGAGCCGTGTAACGCGCAGCCAGGCATAGGCAACGGCGTTCTCCTCCAGGGCGAAGCCGGGGTCATGGCTCATCGTCAGCACATACGTTCCCAACGGAAGTGCGGGGCCGCGCACATCCACCTGGTGCTGCTTGTAGTCCGTGGTCTTCGGAAGGTCCTGCGTCCACTCCTGCACGACGTCGCCCGAGAACAGGTCAACAAGGCCTTCCTTCGTGCTTCGATATCCCCCATACTGAGTGAACACCGCATCGGAGGGAACCCGCAGGATGCGGAAATGCACACGTTCGACATTGCGGAAACCGACTCCGATAAGAATCGGCGCATCGGGACGCACGGTCTCCTCCACCGCAAGAGTGAGGGCCTTCTGCAAAATCTGCGACTCCAGTGCCCGGCAGTTCACCGCGCCGCGGGAATTCGGGAAGCGCTCGATTTCCTTGCGGCAGCGTGCGCGTGCGTCGACATAATCCCCGGCATCATACATATATTTCGCAAGTACATATCCAGCCTGCGCGGACATGGGAGAGTCCGCTTCCTTCGCAGAGATGTCCTGCACGGCCTGGAAGAACGCGGTGTCGCTGTCTTCGTGCCACGAAATCGCGCGCGCGAAATCGAGGCGCAGCAGGTCCAGATCGATTCGTGGATCCGCATTGCCGCGCTCACGGTGGAAACGGAGAAGATCCTGGTAGAGAAGCAGGGCGTTGTATTTGGGATTGACGGGATTGGGGGATGTGAATGTCGTACGCAGAAACACATCCAGCGGCTGGAGGGCTTCGAGTCCCGCCAGCTCGAAATCCTGCTGCGGGGACGGGAGATCGGTCTCGTCGTTTTGAAAAAAGTCCAGCGCTCGATGTGCCAGGATGTCGTACATGGTCGGCCGGTAGTGCGCGCTGTTGCTGCCCCAGTAAAGGATGTCATGATACTCC
>JAFGKR010000152.1 GCA_016928515.1 Bacteroidota bacterium
ATGTTCGACCTGAGCTTTACGCTGCGGTAGAAAATCTGCACATTCTGATTTTTCATACGCTCCGTGTCATAACGGAGCGTTTTCTTTTCTGCAGGCCAGCGGTCTTCCGCCAGCGGTCTTTCAAATCCCTCCCGTATTTCGTAATTTTTCTGTTTGTGAAAAGACAGGAATCCATTCACAGAACCCATCGGAGTGACGATGAAAAAGAATCTCACGTTGACCATCATCGGCGGTGTCGTCGTAATTGTCGTGCTCTGGTTCATCAGTGCGCAGAACGGGCTGGTGACGAAGGAAGAGGCCGTGACCGCAAAATGGAGCCAGGTGGAGAATGTGTATCAACGTCGCCTGGATCTGATTCCCAATCTCGTCGAGACGGTGAAAGGGTATGCACAGCAGGAAGAGGACATCTTGACCCGAGTCACGGAGCTGCGCTCACGCGTGGGACAGATGAACGTCAGCAGTGAAATCGTCAACGATCCCGAGGCGATGCAACGCTTTCAGAACGCGCAGAGCGAGCTGGGCGGAGCACTGAGCAGGCTCCTTGTTGTCGCCGAGAACTACCCGGATCTCAAATCCAACCAGAATTTCCTTACGCTTCAATCCCAGCTGGAAGGGACTGAAAACCGCATCGCCGTTGAGCGCAAACGATTCATCGAGGCGGTGCAGGAATACAATACCGCCATCCGGCGATTCCCGACTTCGCTGGTGGCGTCCATCGGTGGATTCGACAAGAAAGCGACATTCACCGCCGATGACGGAGCCGAACGAGCACCGAAAGTGGAATTCTGATGTACCCTGCGAGATTTCGTTCACTGTCTCTGCTGATTCTGTTTCTCGTCTGGACGCTCCCTGCCGTTGCGCTCGAGCCACCGGAACTGCGCCGCTATGTGACGGATCTCGCCGGTGTGCTGTCCTCCGGTGATGCTGATCAGATCGAACGGATGCTGGAACAGTATGACCGGTCCTCATCCAGTCAGTTTCTCGTTCTCATCATCCCCACCCTCGAGGGAGAATCGCTCGAGGATTACTCTCTCCGTGTGGTCGAAAAAAACCGGATCGGCCGTGAGGGGAGCGACAACGGACTCCTGCTGCTGGTCGCCGTCAATGACCGGAAGATGCGTTTTGAGGTGGGCTATGGTCTCGAGCCGGTGCTCACCGATGCCCTGACTTCGGTCATCATCAGCGACGTCATCGCGCCCCGCTTCCGGAACGGCGATTACGCCAACGGTATTTACGCCGGTATGCAGGCGGCCATTCAGGCTGCGAGCGGAGAATTCACCATCAGTGAAACCGCCGGCAGACCGAAGGAGGAAAAAGAAGGAAACCTTTTTGGCCTGATCATCTTTCTGGTGATCATGTTCATCATTTTCCGCGGCAACCGCCGGGGAGGTCGGGGAGGCGGTATCTGGTTTATCGGTGGGCCTTTTTCCGGCGGCGGCTTCGGCGGCGGCGGCTTCGGCGGCGGCAGCTTCGGTGGATTTTCCGGCGGTGGGGGAAGCTTCGGGGGCGGCGGCTCCTCCGGGGGATGGTAAGTGCGGCATTCCCCGGTATCCATACTTTTGCTCGTGACGCTGATCCTGACGATCTCCTCCTGCGGCGACCCCGGTCGGCAGGCACGGATGGACGACCGCCAGACAGATACCGCACAGGATGCGACGGACGGTAATCTGGGTCATCGTATCATCGTCGACAGTCTGTTCACCGATTGCACCGGTGACGGTGTTCCGGAGCTGGTTCTCACCAGCCGAACCGACTCACTCGATGGTGATCCAATAATGCATGGCGGGTTTGACCGCGTCGACATACTGTCGCCGGAACCATCAGGCGGGTATCGTCGCCTCTTTTTTGATGTCGTCGATTACGGACGGTCGCTCGATGCCCGGGATGTCACCGGAGATAACATCTCCGATGTGATCGTCCTCCTGGATGCGGGTGGAAACAATCCCATTGCTTCCCGGGGCATGCATCTGTACGGCCGTAACGACAAGGGGAATGTCACCCTGCTGTTCTATTCTTCAAGCGGGCACCCTGTTCTGCGCGATCTGAACGATGACGGAAGCAGCGAAATTCTCCTCTCCGATCAGTTCTGGGGGATGGTGGCGCATTCCGACGTCATCGGATTCACGTCAGAGATCTATACCTTTGACGCTGGAACATACGTTGCGGCAAAGGAGCGATTTCCGTCCTATTTCGATTCCATTCTTCGTCAGAAGCGTGCCGAGTACGAACAACTGCGAAACGACGAACGCGGCGGGGAAGAGCAGCGCACACGGCGGTATCTGCGCTTCGCGGAATACCTTGTCTGGAGTTATGCCCGTGGCGGTGCATCCGCTGCAGGAGTTCTCTGGCGCACGGAACGCGAGTATCTTCGCTCCGTTCTCAGCCAGGAACAGTGTGACGATCTGGAATCCTTTGTCGATGAGGTTCAGGCAATGGAACATCAAGCGCGGCGAGGACTGTCATGACATCCTGCAGGACGCCTCGAAGGCAGGAAGGGGATGATGTGATGCCCATGCTGGGCCGACTCATGCTGATCTATCTGCTCGGCTTCCCGATCGGACTCGCTGCGCAGGCCCCTGCTGATGCCGAAGCGATGAGCATGCTGCTGCGCGATGCCGCAGCGGAAGCCGCCTCGCGCGTCACACAGGAGAGTGTTCTGCTGCGAGTGCTTCCGGACGATGGCCCCGTTCTCGTTACGCAGGTATTTGCCGAAGAGCTGCAGGAGCGTTCCCACCGCGTGGTGATCGGCGATGCGGAAGCCGGGAGCATTCTCACCGTCGAAATCAGGGAGATGTATTCTTCTACTGCGTCAAGTGGAAAATCTTCCTATTTTCGTATGATGCATGCGACTCTGGGAATCCTCCTCGAGGATCGCACACGAAATGCCGTGACGTGGTCGCGGGAGATGCAGCTGTCCCGTACCGATACGTTGGATGGAGTTGCCCCGTACACGCAGCGTTTCTGGCTCGCGGAGCGGCCATCCTTCTGGAGCCGCCTGCTCGAGCCGTTGCTTGTCACCGTGAGTGTCTTCGTTATTGCACTTTTGCTGTTTACCGTCCGAGGATCCTGATGCCATCCGTGTACCGAATCATTCCACTTCTTCTTGTCGCACTGTTTGTGCTGGCCTGCAGCTCGAGCAATATCCCCGAGAATCCGTCTGCAAGCGAGCGTTTCCAGCTGGGACTGGAAGAGTATGCGGACGAAAATTATCTCGAGGCGTTGAATCATTTCGAAGTCATCCGCCTGCAGTTCCCCGGCAGCAGCGTCTCCGACAGTGCCCGCTACTACGCGGGGATGTGTCGCTATCACCGTGAAGAATATCTGCTGGCAACCTATGAATTCAACCAGTTGCTCCAAAGCGGACGAAGCAGTGCCCTTGCCGGCGACGCCTACTACATGTTCTCGCAGTGCTACTACGCAATGTCTCCCAAAGTGCAGCTCGATCAGACCAATACGAAGCGTGCGATCGATGCGCTGCAGAGTTTCGTCGAGCAATATCCGGATCATCCGCAGGCGGGGACAGTCGAAAAACAGGTCCTGGAGCTGACCGGCAAGCTGGCGGAGAAAGATTATGAAACCGCCATCCTCTATGAGAAAATGGAAAACCATGAGGCAGCCCTGATTTACTACAGCACTGTTGTCGACCGGTACTACAATACGACCGTTGTGGACGATGCCTACACCGGGAAAATCCGCATGCTGATGAAACTCAAACGCTACCGCGAAGCCGCGGCCGCGATCGAGGACTTTCTCGAACGCTACCCGGACAGCAATTGGCGGAGTGATGTGGAAAGCATGCAGGAAGACCTTGCGGATATCGCCCAAACAGCGGAGCGCCCACGGTAAGCGGACAGCGACATGATACAGGCAGAACAATATGACTGACGGACCATCCGCCCCACGTCACAGCATGCGTGCCTCCCAGGTCGAGATGACCGAACTGGTCCTGCCGAACGACACTAATCAGCTCGGGAACCTCCTCGGTGGACGATTGATGCACATGATGGACATCGCCATGGCGATTGCTGCCGCCCGGCATTCCGGCCTGGTCTGTGTGACCGCATCGGTGGATGAAATCAACTTCCTTCATCCCATTCGCCTCGGGCAGGTCGTCATCCTCCAGGCATCCGTCAACCGCGTCTTTCGCACGTCAATGGAAGTGGGCGTGAAGGTGTTCTGCGAAGATTTGAAATCCGGCAAGCGTACACACACAAATTCGGCCTATATGACCTTTGTCGGATTGAATGCCGAAGGAAAACCCACGCCTTCGCCTCAGGTGATACCGGAAACCGAGGACGAAAAACGGCGATTCGATGATGCGCTCAGACGTCGCAAGCACCGTCTCGACGGGAAATCAACAAACACTGGATGACTCATGGCACAACCGCAGAAGCAACAACAGCGATGGAACAACGCGAATCCGACTGCGGGATGGCGGAAGCCGATTCTTCTCGTAGCGGCACTATTCGCATGCGCATTGCTTCTCCCCGCCGGCTCCGCGGCGCAGGAACACGCACTGCAAGACCTCAGCAATCAGGAATTTCTCTCGTTCGTCCGCACGCTTCGCAATCCCCAGGCACAGCTGCTGACCGGGCAATCCGTTCCGCTTCCGCAGGGAGAAAAATGCGGACTGGGCGTCTCCATCGAGGCGGCGCGACGGATGCCGACCATGGAGCCGGACATGGCCGCCGAGCTGCATTCGCTGCTGTCTCCCCAGGCGCGGCAGGTCAGCATTCTCAGTCCGTCCGGGAAATTCCGTATCCATTTCGACACCACGGGATATCACGAACCGGCATTGCTGGACCAACAGCTCAACCGCATTCTCAATACCGCATGGGCCTACGCCGACTCGGTCGCGAAAGTATTCGACGAAGTGTACCGCATCGAAGTGGAGGAGTTCGGCTTTGATCCTCCGCCGTTCCGTACCGGGGAGGCGGAGTACCAGATCACCATTCTCGAGTTCCTTGGGCACTACTACGGTCAAACGTTGTTCAACGTACCACTGCCGAATTCCGGCACGGTGCGGAGTTGTTACGCGACGCACATGGAAATCGACAACGATTTTCTACGATACGAGACGAAGGGAATGGACGGGCTGAGAGTCACCGCGGCGCATGAGTATCATCACATGGTACAGCTCGGCACGTACGGTTTGTGGGATACCGACCGCTGGGTGCATGAAATGACATCGACGTATTTCGAACAGGCCGTCTATCCGTTCATTGAGGACTATTTGCAGTACCTTCCCACCTTCATGCTGAAGACGGATCTACCGATGTATGCATGGAGTCCGGATGGGTACGAGCTGGTTCTATGGCCCCTGTTCCTGGAAAAAAAATACGATGTTTCCATCATGCGGGAGATCTGGGAGGGGATGCGTCGTCATGAGCCGGTCACAGCCATGCGCGATGCGATCCGCGATCATCAACCTGGTGGTGATATCGAGGCGGATTTCTGCAGCTGGACGGCGCACAATTACTTCACCGGTTATCGTGCCGGACGAAAGGATCCCAACATCTACGATGATGCGGGACGCTTCCCCAGCATCAAGCCGACGGCGGTAGAGCTGGTGGCCGAGGCTGCCACGCTCACCGGAACCCTGCTGCCACTTTCCTCAACGTATGTGCGCGTGTTTCGCGGGCTCGATTCCCTGACCTTTGTGATCTCCAACTCCGACATCCCCTCCGCCATCAGCCGCAGCGGTGCGGGCGTCTCGTACGAACTTACCGTGCGCAGCCAGGGTTATGACGGCTCCTACATGACGTTGTCCAACGGATGGGCATACAAATTCACCGCCAGTGCACCAAACGCACTTTGCGTCTCGCTGCTCGAAGGCGGCAGCGCGGCCGTGGTCGAGCGGGATGCACCATTCCCCAATCCCTTTTACCCGCGGGAGAACGCGCGCATGCAATTCCCCATTCCGCGGAATGTCAGTGCGAACCGGGCGGACCTGTTCCTCTATACCGTCAGCATGAATAAAGTCTTCGGTCGTGAAGGCATGTCGATCGAACTGGACGACATCACCGGCGCCCACGTGGCGTGGGACGGTCGTGGCGACAACGGGGATTTCCTCTCCACCGGGATTTATTTCTACCATCTGAAGTACGGTGGGGAAACGATTACGGGCAAGATTGCCGTCGTCGCGAGGTAGCGGATGCACGTCACCGCCGAGGCCGTGTCCCGGAGATTCAACCGCCGTCCCGTCTTCGCGGATGTTTCCTTCACCGTGTCACCCGGCGAAGTGTTCGGCATCGTCGGACGGAACGGGTCGGGAAAATCCACCCTGCTCCGAATCGTCGGCGGACTTCTTTCACCGAGTTCCGGTACGATGCGTTACTCCCTGAACGGGACGGACGTCGAAGGGGAGAAACTGCATCGCCATATCGGTTATGTCGCCCCGTATCTCGTTCTATACGAGGAATTCAGTGCTGCCGAGAATCTCGCACTCTATGCGCGCATCCGCGGCCGTCGGCTCCCCGACGGAGCCATCGAGGCGCTGCTTGAACGCGTCGGTCTCCCGACGGATCGAACGGATCCCATCCGTGCCTTTTCCTCCGGCATGAAGCAGCGCATGCGACTGCTTTTCGCCATCCTCCATGAGCCGCCGCTGCTGCTGCTCGATGAACCCATTTCCAATCTTGATGTCGATGGGATGACCGTCGTATACGACATCGTGGAGGAATACCGCCGCCGGGGTGCGGTCATTATTGCGACCAATGACGCGGAGGACATCGCGCGCTGCGATCGGACCTTCCGTGTGGAGGGACATCTCTGATGCTGCGGCAGGCATTTGCGATATTCGCCAAGGACCTCGCGAGCGAGCTGCGCACGCGCTATGCCATCAATGCGCTGCTCATGTTCGTCGTCGTGACGTTGGCCGTGATCATGTTTTCGCTTGTCGGAGAGACGTTGTCATCCGGCGCGTTGACGGGCATGCTCTGGGTCGTCATGTTTTTTGCCGCCATGAGCGGACTCTCGCGCAGTTTCGTCGCCGAAGAGGAGCGCGGTACCACGATGACGCTGCAGCTGCTGGCGACACCGATGGCCGTGTATCTCGGAAAGCTGCTGTTCAATCTTCTGCTCGTTGTGGCACTGAACGTGTTCATCGTGTTGCTTTTTCTGCTGACCATGGATCAGTTCACGGTTCTCCAGCCTGACCTGTTCTGGACCGTGATGCTCCTGGGCAGTCTCGGCATCGCGGCCGCAACAGCCATCATCGCCGCGATCATCGCCAGGGCCAACACGAAAGGAACGCTTTTCCCCGTGCTCTCCTTCCCCGTTCTCCTGCCGCTGCTCATGGCAGGCATCTCCGCGACCAAGATTGCCGTGGAGGAGCCGGTGTGGGACAACGCCTGGCCCGAGCTTCAGATGCTCGCATCCTACATCGTGGTCGTGACAACCGTTTCCTTCTTGCTGTTCGATTTCGTGTGGAAAGACTGAGCCGACGTCCCGCCTCCCTCTGTGGTCATCCCGTATCGCCTTGCACAAGTCTCTGAAAAGAGAGAATATAAAACCCGACAATGTGGGGATTTTCCCGTTCATTGTGAGTTTTCCGCATTGTTGCTACATTACAGGATATTATTGACGACGGAAACTATTGCCCATGTGGTGGAAAATCCTACTCTTCTTCTGGATCGCGGCGCTGAGCGTATTCGCCATCGTAACACCGATCGCGGGCAACCTCGCGGATCTCGCCGGTGTCGCCCAGTGGAGTGCGGCAAAAACGATTCCGGTGCGCTTCATGATCGAGAATACCGGTGCAGCCGCCGATGACGGTGGATGGTTGCTGACCGGCAGAGACGCGCATGGAAGAACGGCGGATTTTCATTTCGCGGCGCGTCCGGAAGGGTTGGATGCGGCCGAGGGGTACCTGGCCATCGCACGCTATGACAGCGATCAGCACCGGGTCGAAGTTGCCCGGATACTGGGCGGGTATCCTTCCTTGGCCTTCCCCTTCATTCCCGGTCTCGAGGAACGTGCGAAGATCATTTTCTTCCATGTTCCCATGTCGTGGATGACTGTGATCGCGTTCCTGGTTTCGATGTGGTTCGGGATCCGGTATCTCCGGAAGAAAGACATGGAGGATGATTTCCGCTCCGCGGTTTCCGCAGGGCTGGGACTGCTGTTCTGCATTCTCGCGACCAGCACCGGATCACTCTGGGCGAAATTCAACTGGGGCTCTTTCTGGAACTGGGATCCGCGCGAAACATCCATTTTTGTGCTGCTGCTCGTCTACGGTGCGTACTTTGCACTGCGCTCCGCCATCGAGGTGGAGGAGAAGAAGGCGACGCTATCGGCGGTGTACAGCATCATCGCGGCCGCGACAGTCCCGTTTTTCATTTTCATCATGCCGCGTATCATGCCGGGGCTGCATCCCGGTTCCGCGGACGATACCGGTTCGGGTCCGGTTTTCAGCAGCGGCATGGACGCGCTGATGCGCGTGGTCCTGTATTCGATGTTACTCGGTTTTCTCGTGCTGTATGTCTGGCTCATGCGCATCCAGATGCGCCTGCACCGCATCAAACTGAGACGGTCCGACACGGCACTTTCGTCCACCGAACGGAGTATCAGCCATGTATGAATTTCTCGAGCAGAACGCCATTTACGTGGTGATGCTCATCGTCCTGATGATCTGGACGGGATTATTCGTGTATCTCTTCCGAATTGACAGACAATTGAAAGAACTGGAATAACGAAAGGCGGAACCCATGAAAAAGCGGTATCTCATCGGAGGTGTCATCGTCGCCGTGTTTCTCGTCATCGGCGGTCTTTCTTTCCTGAATTCTTCGGTGGAATATGCCACGCTCGACAAGGCCGAGCAGTCGGGGAAAAAGGTACAGGTTACGGGCAAGTGGGTGCAGGACATGAGCACGCATTACGACACCGACAACAATACCTTCATGTTCTACATGCGTGACGAAGAAGACCGCATCGCAAAGGTCGTGATCGACGGTCCCAAACCGAATAATTTCGATATCGCCACGAGTGTCGTTGCGAAAGGCCGTTACGAGGACGGTGTTTTCCGTGCCTCCGAAGTATTGACGAAATGCCCCTCCAAGTACGAAGGACAACCGGAAAGTGAGCATCCGGACGGAATTCAAAAGTCCTCGCTATAACTGGACGGGAAGGATGCACCGTTCCTTCCCGCTGTTTTTTCCACATTCATCACCATATCTGATCTGAATTATCCGCCTTTAACGTGTCGCGATGGCGGCCGCAGAAAGGACGACCTCCATGTACAACGCTCTTGGTTTTATCGGAAACGCCGCCATCATCGTGGGCTTTATTGCCGCGGTGCTGGGCATGGTGAGTTACTTCCGCAGCATACAGAATCCCCGCATGATCGGTTTTGCGCGAACGGGATTTCACATCACCACCACGACGGTGTTCGTAGCATCGGCTGCGCTGCTGATCCTCATCGTCAAGCATCAGTTCCAGTTTCACTACATCTGGGCGTACAGCTCGCGGGAACTGCCGCTCGGTCTGCTGATGTCCACATTTTATGCAGGCCAGGAGGGAAGTTTTCTCCTCTGGACGCTGATGGTTGCCGTGGTCGGTATCGTGCTGCTCGCGTATACGCAGAAGCATGACAACGAGCGCGAAGTCATGGGTATCTATACAGGAATCATGGCATTCCTGCTGATGCTGCTCATCGTCAAGAATCCTTTCGCGCTGATCGAAGGAAATGTCGTCCCGCAGGACGGCAGGGGCCTGAATCCACTGCTGCAGAATTTCTGGATGCAGATCCATCCGCCCATTCTCTTCCTCGGATTTGCAGCGATGACACCGCCATTCGTGCTCGCGATCGCCGCACTGATGCGTCGACGCTATCAGGCGTGGGTGGTGAGTGCCCTGCCTTGGGTCGTCGGCGGCTCCGTGCTGCTCGGACTGGGTATTGCGCTCGGCGGATACTGGGCGTACGAAACCCTGGGATGGGGTGGATGGTGGGGATGGGACCCCGTCGAAAACGCCTCGCTGCTCCCGTGGCTCGTGTCCGTCGCGCTCATTCATACCATGGTGACCCAGAAGCGCACGAAAGGATTGATTCTCACGAACTTCCTTCTCTCCATCCTCGCTTTCGTGCTGGTGCTCTATTCGACCTTCCTGACGCGCAGCGGGGTACTCGGTGACGCCTCCGTCCACTCCTTCGTTGATCCCGGGCGCTTCAGCTTCACCTTGCTCGTGCTGTTCATGTTCGCCTTTACGGATGCCGGTCTCGCACTCCTCTTCGGTCGTTTCACGAAGTGGGGACGCAGCCACTTCGAAAAATATGACGGATGGAAACTGATCGGCCTGACATATCTCATTGTCATTGGTCCGAGCATCCCGATCTTCGCCCAGGTGAGCGGGGATCTCGTCCCGATTTTCACCGAGATGATCCAGTCCGCCAATCCGGTCATGCTCCTGATCTACTATCCGATGCTCGGCCTCGCCCATCTGCTGAACCTCGCGAGCTATCTCTGGCTACCGGCGCTCATCGTCAAGCTGGGACTGATCGTATATATTTTTACCGGCCGCATGCACAGCGAGAAGCAATACGAGAGTTTTGCGATGCTTTCGCGCGAGACCTGGCTGGGGCTCGGTTCCGCCGTCATCGGTGTGCTGACCTTCATCGTACTGATCGGTACCTCACTCCCCATCATCCCGCAGTTCATTGTTGATGGATTCAATGGCGTCCTCGGGTGGATCAACGATGTCGGTGGGACGGATTTCCGGCTCGGGAACACGGTCGATCCCGCATTCTATGATGCCATGGGTCTGCCGCTTGCCATTCTCATGATGTTGATGTCCGGCTTCACCATTCTTCTGATGTGGAGCAGCAACAGAACCGAATCACTGTTTCGCAAGCTGGCACTGCCGGTGGGACTGACAGTCGTCGCCACCTCGCTGACCGTGTTTGCCGGGCAGGTGTACGACGCAGGAATGATCATGCTCGCTCTCACGTCCTGGTTCTCCCTTCTTTCCAACGCCGTCATCGGCATTCGCATTGTGCGGGGGAATCCGAAATTCACCGGTGCCTACATCGCACATATCGGCGTGGCGATGATGCTGCTGGGCGTGATCGGCTCCGGTTTCTACAGCCAAGCGAATTCCATGGAGCTGAAGCAGGGTGTTCCGGTCGAATGGAAGGGCTACAATTTCACGTACACCGGATTCGAGACATTCTGGAACGGGCAACGTTACTATTTCAACGTGAGGCTTGACGATGCCGGCTCCGGTGAGGACATCGAAACCGTCAAGACGGTGATGTTCGTCTCCAATTACGGAGGACAGGAACAGATCATGCGCAATCCAGGCATCGCACGTTTCCTTACGACAGACGTGTACGTGGAGCCGCAGGCGCTGTTCGAAGCCGATCCGGAAGGAGGGAAGCGTTTTGTCTTCACCAAGGGACAGACCTTCGCCTATGGGGGATACAACATCACCTTCCTGGATTTCGATATGAACAACACGCGTTCGTCCGACGCGTTCAATCTGGGCGGGATCTTTCGTGTGGAAAAATACGGTGAGCAAGCGCAGGAATTGCTGTCCCGCCGCATTACCGGACCGCAGGGCGTCACACTCGAATCGGCCGTCACCGAGGCCGGTGATCTGCAGATCGAACTGCTCCGGATGACACCGAATCAGGACGACCTTGCGCTCTCGCAGCTCGAGGTGCGGGTCAAGAATCCCAAGATCCCGGTGGACCCGAAGGATCTGCGCGAGACACTCGTCGTACAGGCGTCCCTGAAACCGTTTATGAGCTTTGTCTGGGCGGGCATCATCATCCTCATCGTCGGCTTCATCGTGGCGTGGTCTCGTCGTACGAAGGAAGCCCGCAAACTGGAATCGTACGAAATTCCTGATGATGTGCGCAACGCGGCATTGACGGGGACACCAGGGCAGCAGCCCTCCACCGCGCGCAGTGAACACGAGACCGCTGGGATCGACTGACGGGATCCCGGACGGGAAGGGACGAGAGGGCGGAAATGCTCCGGGATGCAGCGAGCGATCGCGCTCATGAGGGCGGACCGGCCTGCTGATGCGTATGCGTTGAGATTCGAGGGAAAAATCCGTACGTTATCTTTCGGATCAGGGATCGATTCTCCCCACCCGGCCACCCGTCACCGCATCATCATTTTCCCGAAATAGACCTGCAGGCGCAGCATGAAAGACACTCCGATTGACAGCAGTATCGTCGAAGAAAAAATCAAGGCGAGCGGACTGAGCAGCATCGGGCGCTCCTCCATTCGTGAGATCCGGACCCTGATAAACGAAATCGAGCAGGACAGCGGCAAGAAGTTCATCCGCATGGAGATGGGGATCCCGGGCCTTCCTGCCGCGCAGATCGGCATTGATGCGGAGAAAAAGGCGTTGGATGACGGATGCGCCTCCTTCTATCCCGATATCCAGGGTATACCCGAACTCAAGGGAGAAATTTCGCGCCTCATCAAGCTGTTTGTCGACCTGGACGTCCATCCCCGCGGTTGCATCCCCTGCACGGGATCGACCAGCGGCAGTTTCATTTGCTTTCTCACCGTGGGGCGCATGAATCCGGACAAGGACACCGTGCTTTTCCTCGATCCCGGCTTCCCGGTGCACAAACAGCAGTGCAATGTACTTGGCATCAAGCATCGCAGTCTCGACGTGTACAATTATCGTGGTGAAAAACTCCGCGCGAAGCTTGAAGACATTCTCCGCGAGGGGAACATCTCCTGCATTCTCTACTCGAATCCCAACAATCCCACATGGATCTGCTTCACCCACACGGAACTGCAGATCATTGGAGAACTGGCCACGAAATACGATGTCGTCGTCATGGAGGATCTCGCTTATTTTACCATGGACTTCCGCAAGGATTACTCCATTCCCGGCCAGCCACCATTCCAGCCGTCCGTGGGGAAATACACCGACAATTATATCCTGCTCATCTCCAGTTCCAAGGCATTCTCCTATGCGGGACAGCGCATTGGCATGCTCGCTGTTTCCGATGCCTTATTCGAGCGGGAGGTTCCCGGGCTCCTGCGGTACTACACGCAGAATATCTTTGGGCGCGCCATCATTTACGGTTCCGCATATGCGGTGTCGGCAGGAGTGACGCACTCTTCTCAGTACGGTCTCGCAGCGTTGTTGAGGGCGACCAATGATGCAACGTACCGCTTCATCGACGAGGTGAAGGTTTACGGAGAGCGGGCGAAAGTGATGAAGCGACACTTCCTCGACAACGGTTTTTCGATCGTCTACGACAAGGACGAGGATAATCCCATCGCTGACGGGTTTTATTTCACGGTCGCGTACCCGGGGATGGATGGTGTGCAGCTGATCGAGGAGCTGCTCTATTACGGTATCAGTGCGATTTCCCTCGCGAACACCGGCAGTGAACGGATCGAGGGAATCCGCGCCTGTGTGTCGCTGGTTTCCGAGGAGCAGTTGCCGGAGCTTGAACGCCGCTTGCAGGTGTTTCATGAGAATCACCCGATTTCCTGATGAATCGCCGAATTCCGGTGAATTTTTCGTATGTTGCTATCGCCACGGCATCTCCCGTGGCGATTTCTTTCCTGAATGAATGACATTGTGCATGAAGCACCTGCTCATTGTTTTTCTGCTGATCGTTTTCTGTGCGTGCACGGCATCCGCTCAGGTGCCGGAGGTGCGAACACGCTGGTTCCCGGTCACCGGGGACTCGGTGCTGGTCGAATACGCGGAGCCCACACATGGCAGGCCTGTTCCGGCGGTGCTGGTACTCAGCGACCGCTTCGGATTGCAGGAGAATGTGCGTTCCGTTCTGAAGATACTGGCTCAGATGGGATTTCGCGCTTTTGCGCCTCCCCTGCATTCCGCACGACTGCAGGCGGTGGAGGGGATCCCGGATGTTGTGTACGACAGCTCGGATATCACAATGATCACCCAGATTGCCGTGGATATCATGAATGGTGCAAGCAGCAACGGCAAGCTCGGTCTGCTGGCGTTTGATGCCGGTGCCATCGTGGCGATTGAAATGGTCGCACGTTTCCCGTTCTTCGCGAGCGCGGCCTTGTTTTATCCTGCCGGTGGATCCGCAGCCCTTGCCCGGATGCGGAGTGCGCAGGCACCGCTGCAGCTGCATATCGCGCAGTTCGACCCGATGTGCACGCTCGACGATGTGGAGGATCTGCGCGATCCCATCATCAGCTCCGGCAGGCGTGTGAACGTGTATTATTACAAGGAGGCACATCGCTTCTTCTTCAATCCCGAGCACGCTGCATTTCATCGCAAAAATACCCAGAGTGCGTGGAACCGTATCATGCAGTTGTTCCGGAACACGCTGCGCTAATACCCAATCATCAACACCAACACCATGCGATTCGACGAAATACGACTGCACGAAATTTTCAGCAGCATGCAGAACCGCTTCATCGCCGTCATCGGTGATGTGATGCTTGACCGATACATCTGGGGGAAAGTGACACGCATTTCTCCCGAAGCTCCCGTTCCGGTCATCGACGTGACGAGCGAAAGCAATCATCTCGGCGGGGCCTCGAACGTCGCACTCAACATCCGGAGCATGGGTGCGGTTCCGGTGCTGTTCGGTGTTGTTGGCCGTGACTCCAATGCCAATGAATTGCGCGGGATCTTCGAGAACGAAAAGATCATCACCGATTTTCTTGTCGAGGATCCATCGCGTCCGACAACCGTCAAGACACGCATCATCGCCGGCAGCCAGCATGTCGCCCGTATCGACTATGAGGACCGGCAGCAAATCGGAGATGATATCACACAGAAAGTGATCGATCGCCTCGAGAATCACATTGCATCGATCAACAGCATCATCCTGCAGGATTACAACAAGGGAGTTGTGGGTCCCACGCTGATCAGGCAGGTGATTGAACTCGCGAAGAAGCATCACATCCCTGTCCTCGTCGATCCCAAGTACAATAACTTCTTCGAATATCAGGGTGTTGCCGTCTTCAAACCCAACCGCAAGGAAACCGAGGATGCCCTGAAGGTGCGACTCGGGGACGAAAACAGCTTCACCGAGGCGGCGCGGACCCTCCGCGGGCGTCTCCACTGCAAGCACGTACTGCTCACGCTTGGTGAGCTGGGCATGTTGCTGCTCGAGGACGATGGCAGCGTGACGCGTGTTGCGACCAGGGCGCGGAAGGTCGCTGATGTGTCCGGCGCCGGGGATACGGTCATCGCGACGCTCGCCGTAGCGATGGCGAGCGGAGCTTCCATGGTGGAGGCGGCACATATCGCCAATTTTGCCGGCGGGCTGGTCTGTGAGGAAGTCGGTATCGTGCCGGTGGATCGCGATACACTGTACGACGCCGCCCTCGGTAAACTCGGGGTGCTCGACTGATGGGACAACTCCTCACACTCAATGACATGAAAAAGGTGCGCAACAGCCTGCGCGCCGCCGGGAAGCGCCTGGTGTTCACCAACGGTGTTTTCGACATCATACACCGCGGGCATTGCGAATACCTCCAGGAAGCACGGAACCGGGGAGACGCCCTGGTCGTTGGAGTAAACAGCGACGAAAGCGTGCAACGGCTGAAGGGACCCCAAAAACCGATTGTCCCGGAACAGGATCGCGCCGCCGTGCTGTGCGCCCTGGCGTCTGTTGATTATGTCGTGATATTTCATGAAGATACACCTGTTGTGCTGATCTCGGAACTCCTCCCCGATGTCCTGGTCAAAGGGGGTGATTACGCACTGGATGACATCGTCGGGCGAGCGGAAGTTGAAGCATCCGGCGGTTCGGTACTCACCATCCCGCTGACACCGGAGAGGTCATCAACAAACATCATCACGACCATCATTGAGCGATACTGCGAACACCAGCACTGAAAACGAAATCCCACGGAAGCGGAAGTCCTGGACCATCCGCATTCTCCGTGCTTTTGTGCTGCTCGGTCTCAGCATCTTCCTGCTTCTCATCGCACTGATCATTTTCAGTGAAACCGAAACCTTCCGGTCGATGCTGCGCGATGTCATCGTCGATGCCGCCGATTCAACGCTCAACGCACAACTCTCTATCGATCAGATCGACGGCAATCTCTTCTCGGGCTGGAAAATCAGCGGCGTGCGACTTACGGATGCTCACGGCCCGATCGCCGAGGTCGAAAGCATCGTCCTCCGCTACAACATTTTTCGTATCCCCTGGAAAGTTGTGACCGTCCGGGAACTCACCCTGAATGCACCACGCATCTTCATCACGCGGGCAGCGGGACGCGATTGGAACATCAATACGCTCGTTCGTCCCTCCAGGGAGCCAGAGGACACCACCAGCACACCTTTTGATTGGGATATTCGGGTCGAGTATCTCCGCATCCTGGACGGAATGTTGCTCGTCTATGATTCATCCACGACGGGACCCGCGCGACGTGACCGTCTCGATGCTGCACATATGCAACTCACCGATCTGAACATGGCACTCTCCGCCGAAATCCGCGACACAGAGAAGCATCTGGTCATCAACCGCTTTTCCTGGGTGAACGTCCTCGGTGAAGTGGGGATGCAGAACCTTTCCGGCGACGTTTTGCTGCGGAAGGACGGTGTGGAAATCAACGGGCTGTCCATTCAGACCGAGCGCAGCGGCCTTCTCCTCTCGGCCTCGGTGGACAGTGTCGATCTGCTCGAGGGATTCGACAGTGATCTGCTTGCGGAGCTGCCGTTCCGCGTCCGTCTCGAAGCTCCGGCCGTGGACCTTCGGGATCTGCAGTATTTCCTGCCTCCGCTGGAAATGCTCGGCGGTGTCCCCGCGCTGGTTTTGGATGCCAGGGGAACGCTCACGGATTTGCAGATCTCCGCACTACGCCTCGATGCCGCCGAGAGCCGCATCGCCTTCACGGGATGGCTGCGTGACATCATGGCCGGGGCAGACATGACCATCGATGTACGTTCGGAGGAAACGCGTATCCATGGTGCCGATATCCCGCTGCTCCTGCCCGGTATCGATCTCATGGACTTTTCCGGGATCGGTACCGCGGAGTTTTCTCTCCTCCGCTTCAACGGCAGGCCGCTGGATTTCGAGGTGGAACTGGATATGCAATCCGATGCCGGTGCGATCGCGGGCAGGATGCAACTCGATCTCACGAGTGAGAATATGGCCTACGACGGCCTGCTCCGTACACGCGGATTGGATATCGGGCGCGCGCTCGGCCGACCGGATCTCACATCCTCTCTGTCCGTGCAGGCCGGTATACACGGTGATGGAACGCGCATCGGAAACATCGTCGGGGCTTTGAACCTCCGGGTGGATTCCTCCCGCTTCCAACAGTACGGCATCGAGCATGCTGATTTGCAAGTTGACGTTCGCCGTGACAGTCTGACACTCGATCTGGCATCCCGCTTCGGTGGCAGTTCCATTGTCATGGACGGTGGCATGAGCTTCCAACCGGACAGTATCACCGGCTTCCGGATCACATCGGAAACAGCATCCCTCGATCTCGGATGGGCACTGAACGATGATGCGCTGTCCAGCGACCTTACATTCCATCTCATCGCCCAGGGTGACGGGGTGGATCTTTCGTCCTCTTCCGGGAGCGTCACCATCGCTTTCGAACCCTCCCGCCTGCGCGACATCACCATCGAAGCGGATACCTTCCGACTGGTTCTGCAGCAGAGCCCGGATGAGCCGGAATACCTTCTGCTGGAGTCTATCTACGCGGACGCGCGGATCGACGGACGATTCGATTTCCCGCGCTTCATCGATTATCTGTCCCTTCAGACGGATTCCCTCACCCGCGCGCTCGACGTCTATCGCTTCGCTCCCGACACGACGGCCGATGTGGGACAAGGAGAGGACGGACGGGGAGCGGCAGCGCCGGCGCTCGCATCCGTTGCGGACACATCACGTTTCATGGATGTCACATACAGCATCAAACTGAAAAATCCCGAGCGGATTGCCCGGTATTTCAATGCGAGCACTTTCCTGTTGCGCGGGGACTACCGGGGCTCCATCCGCGGAGGTATGCAGGGCTTCGGCATAGACGGCGAACTGAAAATCAGCGATTTTTATTATGTGGACAGTGCGCACACCTGGCTCGCGGCAGGTGTGCGCTGTACATATGACATTCAGGATCTGAGACTGCATGCCCCACTCGAGCAGCTGAACATGGACATGCATCTGCAGGCAGGTGATCTGAACATTGACGGGCTCCGCCTTCGCAGGAGTGACGTGCGTTTCAGCTTCACCGATGTGACACCGCGTCTGCGAATTCGCAGCATGCTTGACACTCTGATTGACATCGATGTGGAGGCATCCGCGCAGTATGCCGACTATGGGATCGACGTTCGTTTCCCTCGGGTGGAGCTGCGATACTTGCGTGAACCATGGAGAAACGACGGGGACATGGCATTGCGAGTGGATTCCGGCGGTATCAGTGTGCAGCGTTTCGTTCTCACCCATGATGCGATGCGTCTCTCCCTGACCGGCCAGCGTAGTCGGGATGGGAGCAACAACTTCACCTTGTATGCCGACAGTCTCGACATCGGCATGGTCGAGTATTTCGTGACCGCCTCGCCGGAAGCCCGCGAAGGTGCAGGTTTCACCGGAACAGGATTCGTGCAGGCGAATTTCACGGGAACCGACACTGCTCCATTGATGGCCGCAGATGTCTTCATCGACAGTCTCGCGTATCGTGATATGCATTTCGGGGAGCTGATCATGGAGGCCCGCTATTTCAGCGGTTTGCTCGAACTCTACTCTGAGCTGGCGTATAGGCGGCCGGACGGGGAGGATGAGAATGTCTTCTTCGTTTCGGGGACTGTGCCTGTCGGTGCGGGAGAAGAAGAGCAGCCGACGGTTCACGAAAGTCAGAAGATCGGAGCCGGCCAGGGAGAGCGTGCGGCGAATCTTCGGGTACAGATGAAGGCATTTCCGCTCGCACTCATCGAGGAGTTTCTCGGTCTCTTCTCTCCGCTGGATGGAACAGCAGACGCGGATGTCACACTCTCCGGCACATCGGACGAACCCTCGATCAACGGCTTCCTCTCGGTGCAGAATGCCCATGGACGCTTCGTCTTCAACAATATGGAGTATCTTCTCGGTATGCGTATCGAAGCGACCGGACAGGACATACGTATCGAGGAGGCGACGATCAAAAATATTCCCGGCGACTGGAGTGCCGGAAGAATGACGGCCAGCGGGACAATCAGTACCGAGGCGTTCAGTATTTCCACGTTCGATCTTTCCATGGAGGGGAAGCTCCAGGTTCTCAAACCCGCTTCGCGATCCGCGCTTCGTGCGCTCTACGGGGACCTCTACATCTCCACGGGAGACGAAAAACTCACGTACCGCGGACGACTCGACCGGTCGATTCTGCTGGGGAAGATCGTGATCGAGGAAGGGAATCTCATCTCCCCACTACAGCAATCTGCCGGCGCGGCGAACGCCTATTCCGATTTCACCTACGTCGTGGTTGATGATACGACAAAGACGGTACGATCCTCCCTTTCTTCTGGACGATTTGGACGCAGCCGCGACGGCGACAATTCGGAAGATGAGGCAACGCGCGTTCGCGAGCGGTCCGTTCTGGAAGGATTGACCTATGATCTGACCTTGAATACCAATGGACTGCTGCGTGTGGAGATTCCTTTCTCAGTCCTGCAGGAGGAACTGAATGCCGCGCTCGACATCGATAATCTCAAGGTCAACAACTGGGGTGGTGGAGGAATGAAATTCGTGGGGGATGTCGAGTTGGGAAATGATTCCTACTATATCTTTTTCGGCAAGCGCATGACGGCGACAGGATCCCTGCGTTTCACCCGGGATCCCATGAATCCCGACCTCGATCTCAAGGCGGTGTATTCCGATTACTATATCGATCCTCGAAGTGAGAACGAAATCCGCCGCCAGGTGTATGTGATCATTACCATCACCGGAACGAAGGAGAAGCCCAGCCTGACCTGGGATATGCGCTGGGACAATGTTGACGGCGAACCCATTGCGAGTGCGGGAGATGTGGAGTCCGACGCCTTTTCCTTCCTCCTGTTCGGTGTGTTCGCGAAGGACTTTACGACCGCGGAAGGTGATCGCAGCTCCCTCCTGGAAAAATCACCGGAGTTGATCAACGCGGTCGGTTCTTCGCTCGCCTCCAGTGCCGTCACACAATTCGTGGCACGAGCCGGGCTCAGCGATTTTATAAAGCGCGTGGAGTTTGCGGGATTGGGAACCCAGGAATCCCGTTTCAAAGTGACCGGCGAGCTCGGTCGCGCAGTCATCATTTACGACGGAAAGTTCAGCAACCTCGAAAGCTCGAACGTCACCGCCGAGTTTCCGCTTAGCCGCATCCTCGGTATTCCCTGGACCAATCTCGTCATCCAGGTCTCACGGAAAACTATTAACGACACCTATGAGAATCCTTCCGAACCATCGGAGGATTCCGTCTGGGAGATTAAAATTCTTGAACGATTCTCATTCTGACATGACACCATCCATTCGTACACGTATTCTCACTCTCCTTGAAAAGGAGAAGGGACGCGCATTCAAGACCAAGGAACTCGCCCGGCAGCTGGACCTCCCGAAACAGGGTGAGGAGTATCAGAGACTGAAAAATCTGCTGCGAGAGTTGCAGGAGCAAGAACTGCTCGTCCGCCTCAAAGGCAGCCGTTGGATGCTGCGACATACAGAGGCGGTCGAGCAGCCGGCCGACAGCCGTCATGTCGTCGGGACACTGAAACAGATTCGTACACTGTTGTATGTGGAAGCAGACGACCGTGATATCGAGGGAGACATCGCCATCGGGAAGCGGAACATCGGTGGAGCACACGATGGTGACAGGGTGGTCGTGCGATTGCTTCCGGAGTCCCACCGGCATGTGGGGCTCGAGGGAGAGGTCATCGAGGTCCTCGGTCCGGGTGGTCGGGCCGATGTCGAGATGCTTGCCCTGGCCCGGCATTACGGTTTGAGCATGGAATTCCCGGATGATGTTACCGACGAGGCGCACGCCCTGCCGGCGGAGATTTCCGGGGAGGATCTCGCCGGGCGCATGGATCTGCGCGGCGAGGAGTGCTTCACCATCGATCCCGAAGATGCACGTGACTTCGACGACGCCGTATCCCTGACCATGGACAATGCCGGCAATTATCGTCTCGGTGTACACATCGCGGATGTCAGTCATTATGTTCGCGAGGGCAGCCCGCTTGACCGGGAGGCGTTGCGGCGCGGTACCAGCGTGTATCTTGTTGACGGAGTGTTCCCGATGCTGCCGGAGCGTTTGTCCAATCACCTCTGCAGTCTCAAGGAGGGGAAAGACCGTTTGACGTTCTCGGTGATCATGATCGTCACATCACGCGGTACCGTGAAGGAGTTCGACATGGGGAAGTCCGTGATCCATTCGCGAAAGCGTTTTTCCTACGGGGAAGTCCAGAACATCCTGGAAGGCGGGGAAGGTCCGCATGCGGACACGCTTGGCCGGATGGAGAAGCTGGCTTC
>JAFGKR010000153.1 GCA_016928515.1 Bacteroidota bacterium
GTCGCCGCAACCTCCGGGAGATTCTCACGCCGGATCTTTATGATGCCGTGGTCAACAGGCAGCAGTATGCCAATCTTGACGAGACGGGCGCGCTCAAACCGCAGCCGTACGTTGCGGAAGCGACTATCAGTATTCCTTTCGGTGGCGGCTTCATGTGGACGCTCGATTCACCGGAGCGGGCCGCTGACGGTGTCGCATTGCAGCCCTCGCGGATTCGTGCGGGATTCGAGCTGAAAATCGGCAACGACTGGGTAAACAAGCCGTTCCTTTACGGTGCCCAGTGGAATATGCTGTTCGTGTATGAACCCTCCGGGACGGAGCGCATCAAGATCGGTCCGTCGGTTCCCTTCACCTGGGGAGATCAAAGCATCCAGGACGAATTCCCCATTTTCAAGAACCGTACGCTCAATGGCACATGGGGAGCCACGGGTGAATACTACAAACAACTCTCCAACATTTCCGGTGCACCCGGTTCGGATGCGGACGGTATTGGTGCGGCGGCTTTCGTGTCCTTCGGTCTCAACAAGCTCGGGACAAAGAAGATCACGGATGTGGAGGGGAGGATCATCAATGGTGATGAGATTCCACCGCTGAATCCATCGAATCCGGGAGACGAGACGACCATCCGGAGCAGGTTCTACTACATCGCCTCTTCCGCGGTCGGGTACTACTGGCGCGACCTCGGTTTCATGCTCGACGGTCTGCGCATCCATGCCGGTCTCGGGTATGAGAAAGTCATCGAAGCCCGCCGGAAAAACATGTGGGATGATGCCATGCCCGCTCAGGCAGACCCCTATGCCTTCATGGACAGCGTCACCACCGTTTCTGACAACAGTGTCCTGGATCTCTGGGCCCGCCTGTCGTATGATCATGTCAGCAAGACCACCTACGGTGTTGCCTTACAGTATTTCAACGGCGGACTCATGGGCGAGGTGTACCTGAACATCTTCAGCTGGCTCCGTGCCGAGGTCAAATACTCCCGGCTGGTGTTCCGTGATGCGGAAGCATGGGAGCATGAAGAAATGATTGTGCCCGGTCTCCGCTTCGGCTTCGCGTTCTAGCGCCGACTGCGTGTCGGAAGAAAATCCCGGGAATGTGCAGGCGATGTCCTTTGGTCATCGCCTGCATATGTTTCCCGGGTTTTCCTCCTGTAACAGGAACTTCACCGTCTCCGTACTCGTGTCATTGGTATTGCCCCTGCAGACGAGGATATGCTTCGATACCGTTTTCTCATCATCGCCCTGATCGTATTTCCGCTGCTCCGATTTTCCCCCTTGCCTGCGGAGCTGCACTCCCGTTTCCCTGTTGGTACAGAAGACAGCCTCCGCAAACCGACCATCATTTCCGCCTTCAGCAAGCATCCCGAACGCGTGACAATTTCCATTCGGGCAGTGGACATCAGCCGTTACCCCGAGGCAAGCGTCATTCTCGATGCGCGCGACTCGCTGGGAAGCCATTTCCCGTATCTCCGCAAAGACGACATGGTGATCTACCAAGACGGTGCCCCCGTTGACATCAGCTCTCTGGACAAGATCTCCGCGTCGAATTCCTTCCCCGTGGATATTGCATTCATCATCGATCAGACCGGAAGCATGAAGCAGGAGGTCTATGAGGTGAAGAGCAATATCATCGAATTTACCCAGCGACTCGCGTCCCGCGGAGTGGACTACCGCCTTGCACTGATCAGCTTCAGCGACCGTATTGAGCGCTACAAGGATTTCACCGAAGATGTGAAAACCTTCATCAGCTGGATCGACGGCCTGAAAATCAGCGGGGGTGGTGACGACAACGAAAACGCGCTGGAGGGATTGTTCGAGGCCAGTTCCTTCAAATTCCGGCAGAGCGCACAGCGAATCTTCATACTCATCACCGACGCCATGTTTCACCAGCGCGGCGACCGAGGCGACGGGAAAACGGAATTCACGACTGACAGCATGGAGGATTTTCTGCTCAAGCAGAACATCAAGCTGTTCGCCATCACCCCACCCCAGATCCCGGAGTACGTGCAACTGACGGAAGCGACTCGGGGCAAGCGATTCAATATCATCGAGGATTTCAGCTCGATTCTCGACGACTTCAGTGAGTCGCTGACCAATTTGTACGCGGTACGCTACCGCATAAATGAGGAGATCCCGCCGGAGACCATGCAGCTGGAAATCCGGAATTCCGAGGACGAAATCGTCCTGCAGGAAGAAGTGACCGTTCTTGATGTCGACAAGAAATTCATTCTGGAAAATATTCTGTTCGATTTCAACCGGGCCACATTCGACATGGCGTATACGGATGAATTACGGAACATCCTGGCCATGCTTCGGAATTATGAGAACATACACATTGAAATCCGAGGGCATACGGATTATATCGGCAGTGACGAATACAATATCGCGCTGTCGGACGCGCGTGCTCGTGCGGTGAAAAACTATCTTGTCAATCGTGGTGTCGAAGCAGATCGCATCACCACGCGTGGTATGGGCAAATCGCAGCCTATCGCTCCGAATGACACGGAGTTGGGACGCCGTCTGAACCGTCGCACCGAGATCGTGATCACAAGAAAATAGGTGCGCTTCGCGAGACGGGCGCGCGTCGCGAGACGGGCGCGCTTCGCGAGACGGGCGCGCTTCGCCCACGCGAGAGTGCCTATTCACCCATGACTTTGACGATCAGGCGCTTCCGTCGCTGTCCGTCGAATTCCGCATAGTAGATTTGCTGCCACGGACCGAAATCCAGTGCGCCGTCAGTCACGGGAACCACCACCTGATGGTGTACGAGAAGATTCTTCAGGTGTGCATCTCCGTTGCTTTCCCCGGTGCGGTGGTGCCGGTATCCATCACGATACGGCGCCAGTTCTTCAAGCCAATCGTCAATGTCCTGCAGTAATCCTGATTCCGCATCGTTGACCCATACACCCGCGGTGATATGCATCGCGGAGACAAGAATCATTCCGTCGCGGATACCGCTCTTTCGTAGAATGTTCTCGACTTCAGCTGTGATGTTCACATACTCCCGCTTCGTACGGGTATTGAACCAGAGATATTCGGTATGAAACTTCATTCGACTTCTCCTGAATCATGAATGCACGTTCTTCCGGACATGATAGCCGGGGACAGGAAGAAACGCAACAGCCGGTTACGCTGCGTGGTACGCTGGAGCGTATCAGCTGGTCCGCGCCCGACAGCGGCTTCGTCGTCATGCAGGTTCGGGTTGAAGGTGAACTCTTTCCCATTGTCGCCGTTGGAGAAATCGCCGCTCCGACAGTCGGCGAGCGTTACCTGCTCGAGGGCAGCTGGGATGATCACCCGAAATACGGGCGACAATTCCGATTCACCGCGTACGAGGTGGAATATCCGGCGACACCTGAGGGCATCGTGCGATACCTCTCGTCCGGATTGATACACGGGATCGGAAAAACCATGGCGCGCAGAATCGTGGATCGTTTCGGTACCGATACCCTTGGTGTCATGAACGACAATATCGCACGTCTCACGGAGGTGGAGGGCATCGGTTCGAAGACGCTGGAAAAAATCCGTGCTTCATGGGAGAAGCAGCGCGGAGTACAGAACGTGATGGTATTTCTGAAATCACACGACATCAGTACAGGTTGGGCGGTGCGCATCTACCGTACCTACGGCGCGGATGCCATCCGCATGATGCGAGAGAATCCCTATCGCCTCGTGGATGACATCGAGGGTATCGGTTTCGTCATCGCCGACGGCATCGCGCGTTCCCTTGGCGTCGAGGCACAGGACCCTCAGCGGGTTCGTGCCGGGATCGGATATGCCCTGCGCGAGGCCTCCCGGCGTGACGGGCATTGCTCCATTCCGCGTGACACCTTTCTGCACCACGCTGCCGCCATCCTCGAGGTCGACGAGGAAGCCATCCTGGACGGCCTCCGTGCTGCGCTGGCCGAAGGACGGGTGATTGAAGACGAAGAGGACCTTTTCCTTCCTGAATTGTACCACGCCGAGGTGGCGGTCACGGAAGCAATCGCCTCCGCATGCTCGGAGACGTGGAACGATCTGGATCATCTGCAACTGGATGCGCAGCTGGCCGCAGTAGAGGAACGGCACGACGTGCGGTACAACGCGCAGCAGGTGGAGGCCGTTCATAAATGTCTTGCCGGACCGATCTGCATCCTGACCGGTGGACCCGGCACCGGAAAGACCACGACACTGATCGGTGTTCTCGAAATCGCCCGGGCACTGCGCTGGAAGACCGCGATTTGTGCACCGACAGGCCGTGCTGCAAAGCGCATCGCCGAAGTGACCGGCTTCGAGGCGCGTACCATCCATCGCCTGCTCGAGTTTGATCCGCATTCATGGGTTTTTCAGCGCGACGACACCCGTCCTGTGGATGCCGACATGCTTGTCGTCGACGAGATGTCCATGGTGGACCTTCCGCTCATGGCGGCGTTGTTGCGCGCACGCAAGCCGGGTTGCCGAATCGTACTCGTCGGCGACGCCGACCAGCTACCGTCCGTCGGTCCCGGCGCCGTGCTGCGCGATCTGATCGCCTGCGGGGAAATCGAGACCGTCGTTCTCCGACTGATCTTCCGCCAGGCGGCGGACAGCAGTATCGTCACCAATGCCCACCGCGTCCGTCAGGGGTATATGCCGGTGTTCGACTCCCGCCTTGTCGACGGCGGGGAGACTTTCTTCCGGGTAGTGCGTGAGGACGAGGATGTCGCTGACCTCATTCGAGATCTGGTGGTATCGCGTCTGCCCGGTCAGCTGCAGATCGATCCCGTGCGTGATATCCAGGTGCTCTCACCGATGTACAATGCCTCCGCAGGTGTCAATCACTTGAACCGCGTGCTGCAGCAGGCCGTGAACGGCGGTAGCCGTGTCGCATTTCATCGCGGGGACAAGACCTTCCGGATCGGTGACAAGGTGATGCAGATACGCAATGACTACGAGCGCGATGTATACAACGGCGATATCGGCTTCGTCCATGCATTCGACGAAGAAGAGGACCAGCTTGTGGTCGCTTTTGAGGGACGGTGCGTCTCATATGCACCGGATGACGTGGATGCACTTGTGCTTGCGTATGCCATCACCATTCACAAAAGTCAGGGAAGCGAATATCCCATTGTCATTGTGCCCTTGATGCGTCAACATCGTGTCATGCTGCGGCGCACGCTGCTTTACACCGCCATGACGCGGGCACGGCGCATGTTGATTCTGCTCGGGCATCGCAACGCCCTTGCAACGGCCGTACAGTCGCCTTTTGAACAGCTACGGAACGGTCGGCTTCGTACACGACTCCAGGAGCGACTGCGATGAAGCTTCCCCGTTGCCTCAAAAATAATGTTACCGAAAAGGCATGAGTTTTCCGCGTGAGCCCGGTGAGAACGTGGCGGACAGGATGCAGGGAA
>JAFGKR010000018.1 GCA_016928515.1 Bacteroidota bacterium
CATCGTGCGATGAAGGCGTCGGCCATTGCTCGTGGATAGGAGGCATCCGGTGATAGCACGACAATCTCCCGCATGTCAAGCTCAAGGAAGCTGAAATCCGCGAGCAGGCGTGCCCGTTCCTCGATCGGTGTATTCAATTGAAAGATGTTGGTGCCGAAGCGGGTGAGATCATCGGCGGTCGCGGTGGGAAGCAGAACGAGCAGATCACGCTCCCCCGCTTCCTCGCAGACGAAGCGTGCATCCTCGCTGAAGGCTCCACCGATCAGAATCACCGCTCTCGGATTCCCCTCCAGATATTCGATCGCGGCAGCAACGCTGTCGCGTCGCATACTGTCGAACAATCGCAATTCCACGGGATATCCCTCACGTTCCGTATGCAGAGCGAGTGCGGCACGAATACCGTGGAGCAGATCGTCAACGAGAGCGGCACGACCGGGATCCTTGAGATGGAGTGGGAGTGCCGCGCCGATGATCACCGGACGGTGCGAATGCGCGTCCTGCTCCGCGCGCAACCACGGGATGCAGGATTCGATGCGACTCCGATCAGGAATCTGAGCGAGCAGGTTTTCCGCAACGCGCCGGTCAAACGCGGTGAATGTCTCACCGTTCAGCAAGGACAAACGCTGGAGCAACAGTTCCGTATCAGTGAATTTCTCACGCCAGGCGCGCAGGTAATATTCGAGAGCCCTGCCGGGCGCACCTGCGGCACGTGAGGCGTCTGCGGAGAGAAAGTGACTTTCGGCCACGTAGGAACTTTCCGCGAAGCGATCACGGAACTCTTCGAGCAGACGGAGGCACGGAATCGGATCTCCCGCGCGAAGGAATGCACGCCCGGCCATGATATAGGCCGCCGAGCTTTTCTGGTGGAGCGGACGATCGACGGCGAGCAGACGGAAGTCCTCCGCCGCCTGCCGGTACTGTCCCTTTTCGAAGCGTTGAAGAGCGGCACGAAACGCCTCTTCCGCCTCCGGGTCGACGGAAACGGTCTGCGCCGACATCTCCGATCCTGCAATCAGGAGAAATGCGACTGAGATCACAAGGAAGACAATACCAGCGCTATGATGAAGATTTGCCTTGAGGAGCAAAATAGCGCAGCTGCTCGAGTGCTTCTTCATTGTCGGGTTCCAGTTCGAGAACATGCCGGAAATATTCTTCGGCTCTTTTTCGGTTTGCTTTCAACAGCGCGAGCCGTCCGAGGGCGATGAGCGCGCGCGTGGCTCGAGTATCACGGATCAGCATCGCCTGGAGCATCTGCTCCGCCTCGTCGTAACGTCGCAGTCTCATCAGCGCACTCGCGCAGGCCAGACGGGAATCATCATGATCGGGATCGAGCTGCAGCACCGTCTGAAATGTGAGTACCGCCCCTTCCCAGTGTGACGCAGCGACCAGTGCCAGTCCGAGCGTGTAGCGGATGCCGACATCGTCCGGCACACGTGCGACGAGTTCGCGCAGGACAGTTACCGCATCCTCCGGACGATTCTGACGGAGCAGTGTCTGCCCCAGCGCCAGAGCCGCATCGATATGCTCCGGTTCATATTCCAGCGCGAGACGAAGGTGCCGTTCCGCATGAGCCAGTTCCTCTCGTCGCCAGTAGATCAAACCGAGTGCATATTGCACTTTCGACGATCGGCTGCCGGCCAGCTGCTGCAGATAAAACAGGGCGCGGTCCAGGTCACCGCTCTGGGAACAGGCAACCCCCAGCGCGTACACAATATCCGGATTCTGTGCGTCATGCCGAAGCGCTTGCAGAAGAACCAGCTCCGCTGCAGCGAGATTGCCCATTTCCAGGTAGACGTTTCCCAGTCGAATCCGAAAATCCAGCTTCTCCGGGAATTCCTGGATCAGGCGCTCGAACACCTGCACGGCATGGAGCCACATGCGGTGTGCCTCGTAGTACCGTGCTTCGTCCAACAGCTGACTGATCCGGTGTTCGTTCACGTTATTCCCACTCGATGGTGGATGGGGGTTTGGAACTGATGTCGTAGACGACGCGGTTGACTCCACGCACCTCGTTGATGATGCGGTTCGAGAGACGCTCGAGGAGATCGTATGGGATCCGTGCCCAATCGGCGGTCATCCCGTCCAGACTGGTGACGGCGCGAAGTGCGACGGTGTATTCGTAGGTTCGTGCATCGCCCATGACGCCGACAGACTTGACGGGAAGCAGGACGGCGAAGGCCTGCCAGATGCGGTCGTACTCCCCGGCTTTCCGGATCTCGTCGAGATAGATGTCATCGACTTCCCTCAGTAGATCGAGCCTCGCCCGGTCCACTTCCCCGAGCACACGGATGGCGAGTCCGGGTCCCGGGAAGGGATGGCGATCGATCAGTGATGCGGGAATCCCGAGTTCGCGCCCGACATTGCGCACTTCATCCTTGAACAGTTCGCGGAAGGGTTCGATGAGCGTGAGATTCATCCGCTCGGGAAGCCCCCCGACGTTGTGATGCGATTTAATGGTGGCGGAAGGACCTTTGAAATGCACGGATTCGATCACGTCGGGATACAGCGTCCCCTGCGCAAGGAAGGCCGCATCGCGGAAATCAATCGCCTCCTTCTCGAATACTTCGATGAACGTGTTGCCGATGATTTTCCGCTTCTTCTCCGGATCGGTGACACCGGCGAGTTTGTCAAGAAAGAGAGTTGATGCATCGACGAATTTCAGGGGAATATGAAATTCGTCACGGAAGGTCTTCACCACTTGGGTACTTTCGTCCTTCCGCATCACGCCGTTGTCAATATGGATGCAATACAGCTGGTCCCCGATAGCTTCATGCAACAGGACCGCGGCGACTGTGGAATCCACCCCGCCGCTCAGAGCACAGATCACATGACCATCGCCAACCTGGGCACGAATGTCCTCGATCGCCTGCTCGATGAATGACCGGGGATTCCAACCTCCCTCTGCGTCGCAGATGGCGTAGAGAAAATTCGAAAGAATGGTTTTCCCTTCATCCGTGTGGACGACTTCAGGATGGAACTGCACGCCATAGTGTTTCTTCTCTGCGTCTCTGATGGCACAGATCGGTGCATTCTCGGTATGGGCGATGACCTCGAATTGTGATGGAATGCGGGAAAGGGAATCACCGTGGCTCATCCAGACAACGGAATTCGCCGCCACACCGTGGAACAGATCTTCCTGGCTGTCGATGCGGAGTTGTGCTTTCCCGTACTCACGCCGCGCGGCGGGATCCACCGCGCCGTCATGATACAGTGCCATCAACTGCAGTCCGTAACAGATGCCAAGCACGGGAACTCCCTGTTCGAACACATCCCCGGAAATGCGCGGCGCGTCATCCTCGTAGACGCTGCTGGGCCCTCCCGACAGAATGATCCCTTTCGGTGGATTCGTCTCGATCGCGTCCATGGCGAGATGAAAGGGATGGATTTCACAGTACACCCCGAGTTCACGTACCCGGCGAGCGATCAGCTGTGTGTATTGCGATCCGAAATCGACAATGCAGATCCATTCAGGATGATACATGGGGGCTCCGACGGCTGTGGAAAAACATGACCGGACAGTCACGGGGGCCGTCCGGTCAAAAAATCACGGGGAGAAGAATTATTTTCCGATGAGGGACTGGTACTTTGTGACGTCCAGGAGGTTGTCCAGTTCTTCGGCGTTTTCGATGGTCATTTTCACCATCCAGCCGTCGCCGTAGGGATCGGAATTGACGATTTCCGGATTACCCTCGAGAGCGGGATTGATTTCGGTGATGGTCCCGCCGATCGGAGCTATCAGGTCTGAGACCGTTTTGACGGCTTCGATAGAGCCGAAGGCTTCACCGGAAGCGACGGGTCGCGCTTCGGGGATGTCGACGAACACCACGTCGCCGAGTTCGCCCTGCGCGTAATCCGTGATACCGATGATGGCGACATCACCGTCGACTTTCACCCACTCGTGGGAATCCGTGTACTTGAGATTCTCGGGAAAATTCATAGTGCACTCCTGAGACTGCTGTGAAAAGGTTTTCTCAAAATTCGAAGGATTCCAGGAAATGCGTGTCAAATTCGCCCTTCCGGAATCGGGGATCTTTCATGACTTTTTTGTGAAACGGGATCGTTGTGCAGACACCCTCGATCACGAATTCCTCGAGGGCCTGCTGCATGCGGTCAATCGCCTCGCTGCGCGTAGCGCCTCGCGTGATGAGTTTGCCGATCATGGAATCATAATACGGTGGGATCAGATAACCCTGGTAGGCATGCGAATCGACGCGCACACCGAAGCCGCTCGGTTGATGCCAGGTCTCGATGCGCCCCGGGGATGGACGAAAATCGTGGGTGGGATCCTCGGCGTTGATCCGGCATTCGATCGCATGTCCCTCGGGCAGGGCAAATCCCTCTTCCGGCAGTTTGTTCCCGGCGGCGGCCCGTATCTGCTCACGTATCAGATCCACACCGGTCACTTCCTCCGTGACCGGGTGTTCTACCTGAATGCGTGTATTCATTTCCATGAAGTAGAAATGTCCCGACGCGTCGAGCAGAAATTCGATCGTCCCGGCCCCCTCATAGTCAATGCTTTTCGCCGCGGCGACGGCCGCTGTCCCCATGCGTTCACGAAGGTCGGGATCGACGGCCGGCGAGGGCGACTCCTCGATCAGCTTCTGATGTCGCCGCTGTATGGAACAGTCACGCTCACCGAGGTGTACGACGGTGCCGTGCTGATCGCCGAGCACCTGGATTTCCACATGCCGCGGCCGCTCGATGTATTTCTCGATGTAGAGATCACCATTGCTGAACGCGGATTCCGCCTCCGTCCGTGCCATGCGGAACTGTCGCTCGAAGTCATCCACACTGCGGACGATGCGCATTCCCTTTCCACCGCCTCCTGCGGAAGCCTTGATGATGACCGGAAACGGCATATCCTTCACCACCTCCAGCGCGTGCTCGAGGTTGCGCACGACTCCGTCGCTTCCCGGAACAGTCGGCACCTCCGCCGTACGAACCGTTTCCTTGGCCAGCGACTTGTTCCCCATGCGTGTGATCATGTCCGGCGACGGTCCGATGAACTTGATACCCGATTCAAGACAGATTTCGGAGAATCCTGCATTTTCCGCCAGGAAGCCGTATCCGGGATGAATCGCATCTGCGCCGGTGATTTCGGCGGCTGCGATAAGGCGCGGGATGTTGAGGTAGCTTTCCCGACCTGCGGGTGGACCGATGCACACCGCTTCATCCGCGAAGCGCACGTGGAGGGAATCCTCATCGGCAGTGGAATACACCGCCACGGTGTGGATACCCATCACACGACAGGTCCGGATAATCCGAAGGGCGATTTCACCCCGATTTGCGATCAGAATCTTGGAAAACACGGCAATTCCTCGGTGTGCGATCGGTGAGCGGCGGCCTGATCAGACCGCGTCGATCACAAAGAGCGGTTGATTGTATTCGACCGGTTGGGCGTTTTCGACAAGGATTTTCAGGATTTTGCCGGAAGCGTCCGCTTCGATTTCATTCATGATTTTCATGGCTTCGATAATGCAGATCGTCTGGCCGGCTGTGACCGTGTCGCCGACCTGAACGAACGGCTCTGCATCCGGAGATGGAGCCCGATAGAACGTCCCGACGATTGGACTGCGTACCTCGTGTCCCGTCGTAACATCCGCCGTCGCCTGATCGGCCGGTGATGATGCTCCAGGCGCGGGAACTGCGCCGGGAGGTGCGGGAACAGGTGGAGACGCGAGATGGGATACAACCGGAGCCTGCAGAAACTGCCCGTCGGGCTGCAGTGTCCGGGTGATCCGCACGCGCATGCTTTCCTCTTCGATCTCCAGTTCTGCGATCTGAGCGTCTGTGACGATTTTCACGAGTTTACGTATGATTTGAATATCCATTTCGGCTCCGGATGTTTGTGATGCTCCCGGTTTATTTCACCCGTTCGAGATACTCTCCCGATCGCGTGTCGATTTTCAGGACCTCTCCCTGCTCGATGAAGAGAGGGACGTTGACACTGGCACCGGTTTCCACGATGGCCTTCTTGCTGCCGCCCTGTGCCGTATCACCACGCACGCCGGGTTCGGTTTCAGTGACCTCCAGCTCGACCGTAATCGGCAGTTCCCCCGAGATGGGCGTATCGCCGTCCATCAGAATTTCACAGACCTCGCCTTCCTTGAGAAAACGAACGGAATCGCCAAACGCCTCGCTGACGACATGGATCTGCTCGTAGTTTTCCTGATCCATGAAGCAGAGATAGTCTCCTTCCGGATAAAGGAACTGGAATTTCCGGCGTTCGACCCGGACGACGTCCACGTTCTCCCCCGGCCGGAAACGCTGTTCGAAGCTGGATCCGGTGCGCATATTCCGGAGCTTTGTCTGCACCATTGCTCCGCCCTTGCCCGGTTTGTGGTGGCGCCACTCGACGATTTGGTGGAGCTCGCCATTGAAGCGGATAATCAACCCGTTTCGAAAGTCTGTTGTTGAACCCATAGAACCGATGCGTTATTGCTGATAGGTGAATGAAACATTCAAGAAACACCAAGTTAGGACGGGACCGAACGAAAGTCAAGAATCTCTCACCCCTGCTCTGCAGGTGAAAGCATTTGGAAATATTCACCTTAGGGACGACGACGACCGGTTTGTGTGCGACCGGCGGGTTTCCGGACACAGGGGAAATGCGTATCTTGCGACGATATGAAAAGCGGAATGCAATATCATGGAATCCGGTATCGGAACGCACGTTTGCCTGCCGTGCTCATCGGACTTCTCCTTATGACTGCAGGCTGCGGAGAGCGTGAAAAAGTGATCCCGAAGGAAGAAAGCGGTGAACCCAATACTGTGCCGGTCGAAATCCAGCAGTATCGTGAGGCCCGTGATGTTTTTCGTGCCTGGGTACAGCTCTTCCAGCGCCCACGAAATGCGACAGTGGCTTTCCCACTGATCACCGCGACCGGGAAAAAGCGGCTCGCATCCATCGGTGTAACAGACCCCGCGACCTTTGCCGGTTGGATTGATCGCAAGGAAGCAGAGCAACTCGCACCGTTCATATACGAGTTCTCCCGTTTCGATATCATGGATATCGACGTCCGGGACAGCATGCGCGCGATTATCACCGCAACATTTCTCGTACATGTGCAACAACGTACCTTTGAAAGCGTCAGCTCGTTCATCCTGAAGCGCGAACGTGGCAGCTGGCGTGTCCCCTTCGCCGAATCAGGAGATTTCGAATCTTCCTGGTGGCAGAAGGAGAAGAATTTCCTGACGCGCATGGTCCAAGAGGGAATGACGGATTTCACTTCAGACTCTCTCGGTATCACCCTCTCCTATCCCCGGACGTGGGACGTGAATTCCGGGGTAATCCTGTCCTTCCCGCACCATCCCGTGCAGCGTGGCATCGAACTCCGCTACGTTGATCCCTCCACACTTTCCACAGCAGCGCTGATCCGTGTGGCGCCACTGCCAGTAATCGGAAGCGACACGACGGCGACGGCAGACACCCTGGGTAGTGCACGCGTCCGTATCCTGGATTCCGAACAGATCCAATTCGTCGATCCACAGCCCATGCGCGGGACGCAGAGTATCCTGTTCGATCCGGCAACCGGTCGCCGTCTGCTGTATCTGTCAGTCGTCGACGAACAGCGCGAGGATTATCAACACTTCGCGGAGACCTTTCGGGCAGTGCAACAATCGATTCTTTTCACCAGCGAACAGATTCCCTGATGCGCGTGATTCCTTCTTTAACGATCCTTCTCCTGTTTGCGATTTGCACTGCCTGTGGAAACGCCCACCGCAGCGACGGGGCAGCCGACCGGGAAAGTACCTCCATCGAGCGCGTCCCTGCCAACGACACTTCTTCATTCCCTTCCGGTACGGGGACATCCGTCACTACGGACACGGGCGGCGAACCTGCCACCGCGTCCTCCGTCGCCTTTCTGAAGCGCCCGGATCTGGGATATCGCGCCAATCCATCACTGCAGGATTCTCTGCAGCGCGCTCTGGCCGGGATCATCTCATGGCGGAACGCCGCCCCGAAGGATAAGCCAATGGAGCGACTTACCAGGGATTTGTACAGTCTGTTCAGAACGCTCACGGTGACGGCACGGGCTCTTGACCGCGAGAACCGCTTCACCGCCGACATCCGGGAGGAGCAGAGGAAATTCCGTGAAAGCGACAAGACCGACACCGAAGCCGCCAGAATCATGAACGGAATGACCGGTGTGTATTCGATGTACGCCCTGCTGGCGAAAATGAAATTTCTCGGCCGGGAGGAGAAACAGCTCGCCATACAGGAAATCAACGACGCAACCGCGGCGACGTTCAAACCCGAGATCCCTGCCGTCCAGGCTGCCGCCGCCATCGCAGATGCCTGCTACAGTCTGACCCTCATGATCATGGAGGATATCGACACGGAAAACCGATATGTCGAAGCGTTCGCGCAAATCGACCGTCAGTATCAGCAGGGAACGCTGGTGGCCAAGCGCGAGGAGGACCACTTCATCAACGGGATTTTCCGTACGTTCGAGATTTCCCAGCTGTGGGCGCTCGCGCTGAATCCCGACCGAAGAGACGACGTCGTCAAGATGAATACCGGAGTGAGCGACGAGAGCGCCACGGCGAAGAATGTCGGAACACAGATGGCCATTTCCCTGAAATATCTCTTCCTGATCTCCTATACGATCGCAGAAGACACCGTGGAACTCACGCTCTGAACGCAGCATCCGAATGCAGACCTGGACGGTGAAAACACTTTCTCTCCTGAAGGATGCCCCGATATGGGACCGTCTTCATACCGCCGCACCCCACGCCTCCGTCTTTTCCTCCACCTCCTGGCTGACAGTGCTCGCCGAGGTCTTCGAACGACGCGCGACGGCAGATGTGGCTCTCCGGGGCGATATGCCGATTGCGGGAATTCCACTGCTCACCGAACGACGAGGGCCGCTTCGGGTCTCCACCCCCCTCCCGGTAACACTGTACGCCGGTTGGGTATCCGTCTCCTCTCTCCCGGATGAAGCACTGTCGGTGCTGCTCGCACACATTGAGCGGCGGTGCCACTACGTCGCGCTCGGTCTGGCCGACGATGCGGCGCTGATCCCGCATCTGCAAGGGCGAGGCTGGGTGCTGCGCCGCATGCACAGCCGTATCATTTCCATCGAACATCGAGACGATATCTGGAACGGCTACAGCCAGTCGCTCCGGCGCAAGATCCGTCGAGCAGAGGATAACGGCCTGCATCTGGACGACGATCCCCCCACGACGCTGCTGACGGAGTGTTACGAACGCAGTTACCGGCGCCATGGCGTTGCACCTCCGATCACCGCCATTCGGATGCAGCGCTGGATCGATGATCTTCGACGCCAGGACAGTATCGCGCTCCATGCCGCGCGCCGAACGGACGGTCGTTGCGCCGCGATCCGTGCCGTGATACGTGATGGCGATACGCTGTATGACTGGCTGGCCGGTGCCGATCCGGAGATCGCTCCGTCCGCTTCTCACTGGCTCGTGCATACACTGCTCGAGCGGTACTCCGCAGCCGGTTGTCGAACCTTCGATTTCATGGGAGCGAACACACCCGGCGTCTCCGATTTCAAGCGTGGCTTCGGTGGGTCGCTGCATCCCTACATCGAAGCGGAATGGTACCGGCCCCGACTCCTGAAAGGCCTGACACGTTTCCGAAGCCGTCGCATTCTCCGACGGAGGGGACTGCAATGACACGATGGGGATGGACGCTGGTGGCGCTGCTGATCGCGGGTCTCTCTCACTCGGTCGTCGCGCAGGAACGTTCTCCTGCACACGACAGCACTGCGGTCGACAGCACCGGGCACGACAGCACCGGGCGCGACAGCACCGTGCGCGACAGCGCCGTGATCGATTCCGTGTCCGTGTTGCCACCGTCGATTGAAATAGAACCTCCGTCTTCGACATCCCCTTCGGGGGTGGAGAGTGACCGGCGGTCGGAACTTCCCACACTGCACGCACCGGGCGCATGGATTCTTCGGAAGGATTCGCTCTCATTGATCGAATATCATCACGCAGGTGATGTCTTTGCCAGACATCCGGGCGTCCATCTGCACGAACTCGGCAGTTTCGGACAGCCGCTCGGTATGGGTTTGTATGGCGCCTTGCCTTCGAACGCAAGTGTTCGAGTCAACGGACTCCTCTTCGACGATCGTCTGCAGGGGATGACAAATCCTTTCCTCCTGTCCACCGAGGATGCTGCTACATTTACAATCCATCCGCAATACCAGGCGTTCTGGCATGGCGAGCCGGGGGACGTCTTCGCCGGTGAGATCGTGGAAAAAGAGTGGAACGCCCCTCGTCCGGTCACACGTTTGCGACACACCGAGGCACCGTACGAATACCTGTACACGGATGCGATGTTCACACTCAATCCCTCCGAGCGGGATAATCTGTACGTCAGTGGCACTCGAACAACGATAGGCAGCAGCACGAACAATGCGGTACGATATGCGAATTCGCTGCATGAAAGTTGGAATCTGCGGGCACGATATCGTCGGGAGCTGTCCGCTGCCGTCACCGGACGCGCATCACTTGCATATCACGATCATATTACCTTCCTCAACGGCGGTATCCTGGGAACATTTGATCCGTCCTCCGTACCTGCATTGACCTACCCGGGTGAGGACAGCGACTTTGCCACAGCCGCATTCGATCCGAAGGCCGCGGATCTGATCAATCCCACGATGGAAACACATCGCCAGCGCTACAGCGCGCAGGTCGGTCTGCAGGTCCGCTGGACGGAAGATTCCTCGCAGGCAACGTACATGGGCGTGCGGATGCTTTCCGATGTGCGGCGTTTTCGCGATGCATTGCAGGAAGTTCGCAGCGACAGCCTCGCCGTTCCGTCTATCAATCTCAGCGATCATTGGACACTGGTACAGGCTTTCATCACACATGTAAGCAGTCTTTCCTGGGCACGGCTCACTTTGCGTGGGAACGTCGGCAGACTCGGTGCGCTCAAAGGCGGGGATAACGTTCTGCACAGCGCGCTCGATGCTGAAGCCCGCGGCCGGCTGGATCTGCTTCTCGGTTCCATCGCACTTTCGGGCTTCGCCGGACTGGATTTCCACCACGATCAAAGCAGTATAAGCATCGGTGCGGGAGCGGAGTTTCCGCTCGGTCCAATGACTTTCTGGGGCGGCGTCTCTTTCTCACCCCGAATCCGCACACTTCTCGAGACACAATACGATGCTCCACTTCTGAGGGTGAACGGTGACCGATCGCCGGATCTCGATACGTATTCCATCGTCGAAGGCGGTATGCGTCTCGGCACAACGGGGCTTCTGATGGATGTCCGGGGCTTCGCACGACGGGAGAACCATTTCCTTCTGCTCCAGACAGAGGCCTATCAGGACAGCGTTCTTGGACGGTCTGTCCTGACACTCACCGGGATCCCCGAGGGAGCGCTTCTGGATATCGTCGGTGGGAGTCTTGATCTGCGCCTGACGCTTCGTCCCCTGCATCTCGATCAACAGGTGACCTACCAGCGTGCGGTCAGCGGCAATCCCATCCTGGAACAGATCCCCGTACCGGATCTTCGGTACAGCGCCGCATTGTACTACCTCGGATCATTGATCGCGGGAACACTCGATCTGAAAGCGGGTGTGCAATTTCTCTATCGATCGTCGTATCAGCCCCTTACGCTGCATCCGGAAACGGGACTATTCACTTTCCTGTCGGATTTCGACAGCGGCATGCGGAACTATACCGATATGGTGCGTTTGGACCTTTTCCTGTTTGCGACCATCAAACAGAGAGCGACCATACATCTCGTGTTGCACAATGTACTCGATGCGTCGTACATCAATACGGGATTCTATCCGATGCACGATCGTGCTTTCCGGCTTGGTGTTGACTGGATTTTCTTCGACTGAATTCCCCTCCGCCAGGAACGCCAGTCGTTCCCAGCGGATTTTCCATAGGTTCATGTGCATTCCTCCCGCGATCGCGGGAATGAAAAACTGGAGGTTTATTGTGAAAAACATTCGTGAAATGGGACTGGAAACCAAAGCCGTTCATGCCGGTATCGAAGAGAATGAAGCCGGTGCTGTCGTTCCTCCGATCTACCAGACGTCGACATTCAAATTCGAGAACGTGCAGCACGGAGCGGATCTTTTCTCCGGGAAAGGTGACGGTTACATCTACACGCGGATGCGGAATCCGACGGTCGAAGCCATGGAGAACGCCATCGCTGTACTGGAAGGCGGCGCCCATGCCCTCGGCTGCGGGAGTGGCATGGCGGCCATTCATACCGCCCTCGCTTCGCTGCTGAAAACGGGCGATCACGTCGTGTGCAGTGAGTCGGTGTATGGTCCCACCAGTACACTGATCCGCACGGTCATGGCAAACTTCGGCATCGAAAATTCCATGGTCGATACGTCCAATCTCGATGCAGTGCGCTCGGCGGTGCGACCCAGCACGCGTGTCATCTTCGTGGAGACACCTGCCAATCCCACGCTTGTAATCAGCGACCTGGACGGCATCGCAGAAATCGCGCATGCAAATGATGCCCTTCTGGTTGTGGACAATACGTTCATGGGTCCCGTCATGCAGCGACCGATCGAACACGGGGCAGACATCGTGGTGCACAGTCTCACCAAGTCACTGAACGGCCATGCGGATGTGGTCGGCGGGGTCATCGTCGTCAAGGATGCGGAGCGCTACCCGCATTTCCGCACGACCCTGAATCAGATCGGCGGCGTCATTGATCCGTTCAATTCCTTCCTCGTTCATCGGGGTCTGAAGACACTGCCGCTGCGTGTGCGTCGTGCGGCTGAAAATGCTCTTCCCATCGCCGAGTATCTCGAAAAGCATCCGAAGGTACAGTGGGTCCGCTATCCCGGTCTGCCGAGTCATCCGCAGTACGAAATCGGTCGCAAGCAGATGGACGGTCACGGTGCGATGATATCCTTCGAACTTGCCGGCGGCCTCGAAGCTGGAAAAACCATGATGAACAACGTGCACCTCTTTCTGCTCGCCGTGAGCTTGGGAGGGGTGGAATCACTGATCCAGCATCCCGCCTCCATGACGCATGCGACCATGGGCAAGGAATTACGTGAGCAGGCGAACATCACGGACGGACTCGTCCGCCTCTCCGTCGGCATTGAGAATCTCGAGGATCTGATGGCTGATCTGGATGCAGCACTCGACCTGTGCTAGCGACACGATGCCTCGCGGGAACACGCATCCCCGATGAAATCGAAACGCGTGAACGCACCGGAGGGATCTCTGCGACGCACGTTCCCTCCGGTGCAATATCTTGACTCTGTGTTTTCCTCTTGTTATTTTGTAATTCTGAATTGTAATTCGTTGTCTTGTAACCAGTTATGCAGGAGTTTTCATTTGATCGGTATTATCGTCCAGGAAAACGAACCCATCGACCGCGCGATCAAGCGTTTCAAGAAGAAGTACGAGCGCTCGGGTATTCTCAAGGAATTCAAAAAGCGGACCTATTACACCAAGCCCTCGGTGAAGAAGCGGATGAAAAAGCAGAAAGCCATCCGCCGCGCGAAACGCACATCGGACGATTCCTGATATCCCCTCACTCCCTGGGAGACTTGTATCGACGGGCTTCGTCCCGCGTACACCCTTCGTGATCGTCGTTCTTTACAGCCGGAGCTGGATGCGGTTTGGATTATCACTTTTTTTACCACACCATGGCCGACGGCACCGTAAAGCAGGTCAATCCTTTCACCGGTGTTGAAGTCTGGTCTGTACCCGGCCGCGGGAGCAAACCGCTCAGTGAGAGCACCAGCAAGCAATCCCCCGCTGCCATCGAACGGCAGGGAAATGAAAACTACTGTGCTTTCTGCCGTGGTCGACTCTTTGAAACCGCACCGGAGAAGGCGAGAGTCATCCTGGATGGCGGAGTGTATCGAACGCTGCACCGTATCCCACCCTCGACGTATATGGATACCGAACCGGTATTCCGACGCGTCTCCAATCTCTTCGAAATCCTCTCCGTCGACTACTGGCGTCAGAATTACAACTACAAACTGTCGGCGCAGAACCTGCGCTGGAAAGAAGAGTATCTCGCGGATCCGGTCGGCCTGAAGCATGTCATGGACATCATCAACTACAAACTTCGCCGAGGCGGAAAATCCGACGAGGAAATCGCCCACGTATCGATGGAGGATCGCCTGCTCATGGCGGATTCCCTGTTCGGCGGCGGACATGAACTGATCATCGTGCTGCCGCATTTTCGCCCGGACGCCGAGGATATGGAGGACACGTATTCGACCGGGAACATGAGCGACGAGGAGCATTATCGATATTACGCATTCATCATCGATGCGATGGCCGATATCACATCCAACAACCGCTATGTGCGGTCCATCAGCGTCTTCAAGAACTGGCTGGAACCCGCCGGCGCGACATTCGAACATCTGCATACACAGATCGTCGCCATCGATGAATGGGGAGAGTCGATGGAAAGACAGATCAAAATGGTCGTGCAGGACAAAAACGTCTATAATTCCTATGGACCGAATTTTGCCGGACATCACAATCTCGTGTTCGCCGAAAACGATTACGCCCTCGCCTATGTCGGCATCGGACACCGTTATCCCACAGTGGAAATCTACTCGAAATCCATCAATGCACGTCCCGAAGACCATACCGAAGATGAACTCCGCGGGATGAGCGATATGGTACGCGCGGTCCACGCAGCCATCGGTGGACGCATCTCCGTCAATGAGGAATGGCATCATACACCGATGGATTCGATCTTCAAGATTCCCTGGCATGTCTTCATCAAGCTGCGCATAAACGTCCCTGCCGGATTCGAAGGCGGAACGAACATCTATATCAATCCGCTGACGCCCACGGACCTGCGAGATCGCATCGTGCCGCGCCTGTATCAACTGCGTGCCGAGAACGGCATCGCAACGAGTATCCGGATCGCGGAAGAATGCAAGCTCATGCCCAATCCCCTCCAGTATTACAAGGCCACCTGACGCCGTGACCATACTCGGCATCGAATCGTCCTGCGACGAAACCTCCGCGGCTGTCCTTTGCGACGGCGTCCTTTGTTCGAATATCATCTCTTCACAACTTTTTCACACTGAGTTCGGAGGAGTCGTCCCGGAACTCGCGAGCCGAGCCCATCTGCGCGCCATCATACCCGTCATTACGGAAAGTCTCCGCGACGCGTCACTCGGAATAGAGAACATCGATGTGGTGGCCGCCACTCAGGGACCTGGACTGATCGGTTCCCTTCTCGTCGGTCTGAACGCGGCGAAGGCGATCGCCTTCAGCCGTGACATCCCCTTCATTCCCGTTCATCACATCGAGGCGCATCTTTTTTCCGCCTTTCTGCATGAGCGACACCCACCCTTTCCCTACCTGGGTTTGGTGGTTTCCGGGGGACATACCCTGCTCGTCGTCGTTCATGGCGTGGGACGCTATCGCCTGCTGGGATCCACTATCGATGATGCAGCCGGTGAAGCCTTTGACAAGGTCGCCAAGATGATGGGGCTCGGATTTCCAGGCGGACCGGTCATCGACATGCGTGCTGCACGCGGAAATCCTTCCGCAATCTCCTTTGCACGTCCGCTGATGGATAGCGGCGATTACCGCTTCAGTTTTTCGGGACTGAAGACATCCGTGCTGTATTATCTTCGCGGTCATGCGACGGATGGTGTTTTGCAGATCGGCGAAAAGGAAATCGACGACGTCTGTGCGGGCTTTCAGCAGGCCATCGTCGATGTGCTCGTGCGGAAAAGCATGCTGGCAGCCGAGGAATTCGGCCTGCAGCACATCGCCGTTGCAGGTGGTGTTTCCGCCAATACCGGCCTGAGCACAGCACTGCGGATCGCTGCCGCAGAACGTGGTCTCGAGGTGTATATCCCCGACATCATTTTCTCCACAGACAACGCCGCAATGGTCGCAAAGCTTGCGGAGATGAAAGGACTCTCGGCTGCTGTTCCCGATCTTTGCGCTCCGGCATTCGCACGACTTTCGGATACGCTGTTCGATGAAAATTCGTAATATCCTCCTCCTCCTGATAATCCTGCTGCTCCCTGTCATCGGCGCAGCCGTCTATCTCACATTCTCTCCGATGCAGCATTCCCTGCAGAAACCGGTGGAAATTCCGCGCGGCACTTCCCTTCGCGATATCGGGGAGATCCTTTCGGATCACGGGATCATTCGCAGCAGCATCCTGTTCGTTGCAACGGCGAAAATCAGCGGGAAAGACGATCGTCTGCAGAGCGGACTGTATCGCTTTCCCGAAATCCTTTCCATCCCGGATGTCGTCACGATACTCGCCGACGGGAGCCACCAGGCGTATATCGAAGTAACCGTCCGCGAGGGACTCACAATCCGGCAGATCGCGGCCGAAATCGAAAAACAATGCGGCATCCCGGCCGACAGCATCCTCATCCTTTCCCGCGACCCGTCATTCATCGCAACGCTGGGTCTCAATGTTCGTTCTCTGGAGGGATATCTCCTGCCGGAGACCTATCGCGTCCGTTATGATGTGACGGCCCGCACCATGCTTCGGAGACTGGCGGAGAGCATGCAGGCAGTCTTCACGGAGGAGCGGAAACGACGTATGCGTGAAATGGGGCGCAGCATGCATGAGATTCTCACCATGGCATCGCTGGTGGAGGGAGAAACGCGGCTGGACCACGAGCGTGCGCGTGTTGCAGGGGTGTACGAGAATCGCCTGCACCGGGGCATGCTTCTTCAGGCGGATCCGACGATTCAGTACATCATCCCCGACGGTCCCCGTCGCCTGCTGTACCGCGATCTTTCGATCAATTCACCGTACAACACGTACATGTATGCCGGACTCCCGCCGGGTCCGGTGAACAATCCCGGCAAGGCGTCCATTCTTGCCGCTCTTTCGCCGGAATCCCACAACTATTATTATTTTGTGGCCGACGGAAGCGGCGGACATCGCTTCTCCCGCACCGCGGATGAGCACGCAGAGGCCGTTGCCGCATATCGACGAATCCAGCGAAACACTGTACAGTGATGCACAGAACAATTGAGACGGAACGAACGGAGAACGCACGGGAAGGGCTTCGCACAGCTGTTCTCCTGCTGATTCCCCTCCTGCTGCTCGTCGGCTGTGCTGCGCAGCGTCCTCCGGAAGGTGGGCCGCCTGATACGGAACCACCGTTCGTCGAAGAGACCGATCCCCCTTCTGGAGCGGTACGTTTTACAGGCAGGGAGATCACGCTGCGCTTCAACGAGTACGTGCAGCGGCAGAGTTTCTCCGATGCAGTCCATATTTCCCCGCTTCCCGCCATCCCTCCGGTGTATGAGTGGTCCGGTAAAGATGTCACCATTGTATTTCAGGATTCACTCCGAGCAGATCGCACATATGTCATTTCCGTCGGGACGAAATTGCGTGACGTGAACGCCTCCAATCCTCTGGCGGAAAATTTCCAACTTGCGTTCTCGACAGGTGACAGTCTCGACCGTGGAGAGTTTCACGGAATTGTGCTCGACGAGAAGCCCGGCGGTGTAACTCTGATCGCGTATTTTCTCCCTACAGAACGCGGTGATACGCTCGATCCCCGCAAGCATCGCCCTGATTACGCGGTGATGAGCGCCGACGACGGATCCTTCCGTTTTTCGCACGTGACACCGGGCACCTATCGCGTGTTCGCGATTCGCGACAAGGGGAACAACATGTTGTATGATGTGGAAACCGATGCGATCGGCATTCCCATGCGTGACATCGCGGTGATGGATTCCATCTCGACCCCTGATCCGCTTCGTTTCCGGCTATCCATCGAGGATACGACACGTCCGGTGCTGCAGCGTGTGGAAGCACAGCACGCGCAGCGGATCCGTATGAAATTCAATGAGACGGTATACCCGCAGCCACTGCCGACGACATCGATCCATGTCGGCGACTCGGCGCGTCGAATCCCCCTTTCACTCGTCTCCGCGGTCGATCCGCCGAACGAGCGCTTCACGTGGGATGTCTTTCTCGCCGCGCCACTCGACGAAGGACGATACGTGCTCACGGTAGATTCGCTGTTCGATGGAGCGGAAAATCCTCTTTCCCTGCCTGACGAAGGGATACTGTTTTCCGGGTCGGCGAAGAAGGATACGACGCGTCCTTCGATCACCAGCCGATTCCCTGACGCACGGGCACGCAACGTTCCTCCGGACAGCGCTTTCGTTCTGAGATTTGACCGCCCGATGGCTACCGCTGTGGTCGCGACACTTGAAGATTCCACCGGCGCAAATGTTCCGCTCGAGTTCCAGTGGTCGCATCCTTCAAGACTTCTGCTCAGGCATCCTGTTCTGATGGATGAAGCCGAGTTTCGTTTCTGTGTGGATCTTCGTTCTCTGCGCGATTCCCTTTCCCCACGGACAGTGGAAGACAGCATACAGTGCATCACATTTTCGACCGGTCAGCGTGATCAGCATGGCGTCATTGCCGGAAAGGTACGATCGGAGGATTCCACCGGCAGCTACCGCGTACGTGTTCGTCAGACCGGGAAGAAAGAAGCCCTGATACTGGAGGCGCCCGCCGATACATTGCGGGAGTTCCGTTTCCCTCGTCTACCGGAGGGAAGTTACATGCTGGACGCATTCAAGGATATGGATGGCGACGGCAGCTATTTTCACGGCAACGTCTCACCGTTCCGCCCACCCGAGCCTTTCGGCGTCCTGCGCGACACGATTCGCGTTCGTGCACGCTGGGAAACAAACGGAATCGTGATTCCTGTCCGTTGATCTCCCCGGCATCTCTCCCTGTACTATTCCATTTTTTCCAGCGGGATTCGCGTAATACGGTTCACCCGGTCACGCACCACCCACGCCTCGGGTAATCCGTTTTCGCGGAGCACATCGCGGAGCGAATCCGCCGCTGCCTTGTTCAGAAAGTCACCAACTCTGAGTTTGTAATACGGGGCATCGAACGTCATATCGAGCCGCGCACCGCCTATTTCCAGCGAATCGATGCGAGTACGGAGATAGTGCAGTTGCTCCTCTGCGTCGTCGATGCCGGTCGTGGAATAGAGCTGAATACGGAAGCCCATGACCTTCTCGACACGTTCGATCCAGGACTTCGTTTCCTGTGCAGTTTCCGTGGGTTTCGCCTGTTCTGCTGGTTTCTCGACTGTTTCCTTCTCCCGGTACTGCGAAGGATCGAAGTGTTCTTCATGCTCCTGCAGGGTTTTCTCCGGTTCTTTCTTCGCTACATCAGGGGTACCACTGCAGGCAGAGAGCAACAGAATCGCGGAGACGACATAAAAGATGGTTCCGGGCCGAATTTTACCCGGGTAATATTCAAAAAAATGCTTCGAATTTCGTGTCATACGAGAATCAGCGTGCCACTTCTACTGTGAAGGCATCCGGATACCCACGTGATTGCACTTCCATCTTGAAGTTCGCGGCCTGGTCACGATCCTGAAACGATCCCATGGTGACCTTGTAATACCCTGTTGCAGGGTCATAGCGTTTGTACACGGGGTGATTGAATTTCTTCTTCAGCTCCTCGACGAGTTCGAATGCGCCGGATTCATTCTTGAAGGCACCGAGCTGGACGCTCCACATCATCGTACCTGCACGCGGCGACACAGCCGGCGTCGGCGCACTCTCCGCCGGGGTTTCAATTTCCTCTTTCTGCTCCTCCGGCAAGCGAACGGGTACCGACTGCTCGCTCACGTGCTCGATGTCATCTTCGACGACCTCGATATCCACCGGTTCATCAGTTTCCGGGATGATGGATTCTTCCTGATCGACACGTTCGAATTCCCCCGTCCCGTCCTTCTGCGC
>JAFGKR010000154.1 GCA_016928515.1 Bacteroidota bacterium
GGTGCCGGAACGCGGGTGGGTGCCGGAACGCGGGTGGGTGCCGGAACGCGGGTGGGTGCCGGAACGCGGGTGGGTGCCGGAACGGTGAGGATCAGCGAAGCAGGCGGAGTTGCTCCTCTGCCTGCCGGGCTTCATCGGAGCGGGGGGCGTTGCGGATGCAGGATTCAAGGACGGAACGAGCGGCTGTGGTATCGCGGCGGACCTCCAAATGGAAGCGCGCTGCCACGAGATACCACGAGGGATATGCGGCCGGTTCGCTCCGCAGAGCACGATCGTACAATTCGGCGGCGGACGAAACATCCCGGTACCGCTCATGCAGGCTGCCCGCCGTCATCATCAGGAAGGCGTCGCGGGTATCGGAATCCACAGAGGACACGAGCAGCTCATGCGCGGCCGCATCCTCCGCCGGGGGTGTCATGAGAAGATCGAGCAGTCCCCGTTCCGGCCACGAGGGAAAGACGGTGGTGAAGGACATCAGCCGGTTGCGCACCAGCTCCCTCGCCCCGGTCTGCCAGGCGGAGATGAGTGTACGAACAGCAAACTCCCGGAAGAAGCGGTCATGCACGGATCTGACCTCCCGTCCCTGCTCGGACTCGGCATCTTTCTGAAGCGTGGAGAGCAGCCATGCCAACTCCCTCTCCCTCGCGGCGGTCTCACGCAGCTGCAGGACGGAACTCAGATATTCCGAATAACTGACATCCCGGCGATAGCCGGTCTCCATCATGCGGCGCATGATGCGAAAATAGTCCTCACCCTCCCCTCCCGAGCGATAGAATTTCCGAAGATTTTCATACGCGGTAAAGGTGTTCATCGGCAGCAGCACGCCGGCATCCATGGAGGCGATACGCTCGAAGCGCGCGGCGGAGGGGGAAGATCCCTTCCTCTCCGCGCAGTTTCCAGTGCAGTAGCAGGAGAAACGACGGGAGCCACACCACTGCGGATGCGCCGAACAGAATCGCGACAAGAAGAAGCACACCGGGAATCCAGACCGGCGCGTTTCCGCGGAAGCACTGCCAGGCGGTGACGAGATATGCGATACTCAGCGCGTAGACCAGCGCATAAAGCTCGATGTAGCCCAGGAAAAGCAGTGTACCAGGGGCTCCGAGCAGAATCACAGCCGCCGCCAACGTGATGTGCCCGCGTTCCCTCCGCGTGGCAAACAGCACCGCGCCCGTTGCGATGACCGCACCTGCGCACCCTGCAAGCACAAATGGTACACGGAGGTCTTCGGGACGAAACGCGACCGCGACGCCGTCCAGCAGCATACCCGTCAGCCAGGCGCTGGGTTTGATCATGCTGTTCGCGTAATCCGGAAGATGAATGCTGCGGTACAGTTCCGCCGGATACCAGGTTCCATCCCCCAGAAAGGCGTATCCGACATTCACGCTCCAGGCGATCACACCCGCCGCGACGGTCAGGCCTGCCACGACGATGATCCGGACCCCATGTGAGTTTTCATCCTGTCGTTCCCTCCTCACCGCAAACATGCGCGCGACTGGAGGCAGGGCGAAAAGCAGAGGGAGGGAGACGAGTAACCCGGGCAATGGTCCTTCGAGCACAGAGAAAAAATCGAGTCCCCACAGACGCAATCCCTCCACATCCACCAAAGCCGTACAGGCGCGGAGGACAACGAACACGCCGACAGCCCACAACACCCTGCGCTCCGTGCGTGACAGCTCGGGAGTGGTGCTGAGCGGTTTCATCCGGCCACCATGAGATACCGCTTCGCGATGACCGGGTTTTCTGTGTCTCCGCTGTTTGTTTCGTTCCTGAGTCATGTATTCATGAGTTGTGTTGCCTCGATGCAGGGACAGGTTGACGGCACATCTCCGTCCATCACTCCGCTCACCGGGCAATGAGCAACGGAACTGCTTCCACCATACCGACAACGCGCAATTGCAGAAGATACACACCGGGGGACAATCCGCGAAGCGATATGCGAACATTTCCTTCCGAACCGGAAACAGGATATCGCCCGCGAACGCGGCCGAGCAGGTCCCGCAGCAGCAGTTCTCCGCCATCCCCCCTGGGCATGCGGAAACGGCAGGATACTTCCCCTCCCGTCCGCACCGGCTGCGGAAAAACGGTCAGAATCAACGGTGCAACCGCGGACGCTTCTTCCACTCCTGTGGCCTGCGTAAACCGGTCAGCCAGCAACTCCCACAACTCCGGTCGATCCGCGTCATATCCCAGCGCCCAGATGCCGGCGCCGGCGATGTCCAGCTCTTTCACCAGGTCGTATTTGAACCCGAGACTTTCCTCATCGTCGTACCAGACCTGCCGCCAGTTCGCGACCTCGTACGGGAACCACGGCGTGAGGAATACCGCACTCCACTCGCGCTCGTAACGCTGCAGCATGCCGGTGACGGTGGAATAGACGCGTGCAACACCACTTCCCAACGTCGATGACTGCGGAGTATCGGAAATGACCGGCCAGTCATATCCGTAATACGGGACGCCCATGATCATCCGCTGCTTCGGGACGCCTGCCTGAAGCCATGTTTCCAGTGAGCGGGCCACGTTGTATGTGCCCCCCTGCAGGGGGGCGACCGGTCCGGCGGTGCTGCTGCCGGACCAGAAGTAGTCGTAACACATCACAAAGCAAAGATCCACATGCCGCGCAAGCGCGGCGGCGTCCCAGGCGCCGTTCCAGTCCACCGCCGGGAGCGCCGCGCTGATGTCCGCATCCGGGAGCGCGATCGCGAGTGCGGCATCGAGTCCGGCGAAAAATGCGGTCAGGTTCTCGCGTTGATCGCCGGGGATGGCTTCGAAATCGATATTCACACCGTCGGCACCGCGCAGGCGGAGCAGTTCCACCAGGCGGCGGATGAGCGTATCACGTGCCGCAGGCGATGAAAGCAGTACTCGGTTGTTTCCGGCACCGAAATTCGTGACCACGAGGTGCACCTTCACACCGGCCGCTTTCGCCCGGTCGATCACCGGCGATGTCAACCAGTCACGTGTGCTGGTGATCTCTCCATTTCCCGCATCGACCTCCGCGGAGAAGTAAGCAAGATGCGAAAGAAGCTCGAAACGGTAGTGCGCCGTCACCGAGTCTGCGATCCAGTACGGATGATAACCGAAGACGATGTGTGTCCGTTCACCGCTTCGGGAGAACATGTGGCGCTTCGCCGCTCCCGCCGGGACGGGAGTGGGACGCAGCCGCGCCTGTTCCGCATGCGGCATGCGTACACACGAATCCTCCAGAGACATCCAGGAAGGGACACGGGAAACTCCGGTCACCTCCAATCCCGGAACAGATCCTGGAACCGGCCTGCTTCCCTGAGCCGGAGAGAGAACAATGCAGCTGATCAACAGAACAGCCGCGAAGAGGGCGATGCGGAAGCCGTTCGGTATCATGGGGTACTCAGGTACTCTCCTCGACGGCGAGCGCACTGAGCTGGTCGGGCGAGAATATCCCCCGTTCGGTGATGAACTCGGTAATGTATTCCACGGGGGTCCACTCGAAATACCGGTTCCAGATCGCGAAACGGTCCTTTTCGCTTCGATCGAGCAGCTGGTCGCCGGGTTTGTCCTCCACGAGGATGTCGGCACGCAGTTGCGGAGAGAATTTCAGGGAGTCACAGACGACGTAGATGGGGATCTCCAGCTGTCTGCAGCACAGAGCGAGCGGAAAGGTGCCGGTCTTGTTGAGCAGGTAGCCGTCCGCACTGACACTGTCTGCACCGACAATCGCGAAATCCGCCTGTGCGAGAGCCACCGCCATGGCGGCGTCGATCATCAGGGTGGCGGTGATGCCCTTTTCCGTCATGTCACGGATGGTGCGGTGTCCTTCGAGCATGGGCCGTGCCTCGAGAACATACACGCGGTGCAGCAATTCCTTCTTGTGCAGGCGGAGAAGGGATGCGACCACCGTCGAACTGCGGGAAAGAGTCACCGCCTGCTGCGGATCGCCGAATTTTCCGGCGAAGAGTTCCGCGATGCGCTCCCCCGACTCCGAGAGAATTTTCTCCAGGGAGGAAATGTACTGAATCGCATCGGCGGTTTCCTCGTCTTCATGGAGTTTCGGCAGGAAATCTGATTTGAGGATATGCAGCACCGCGTGCAGCGACGGCATGCTGAGCTGTGACTGCTCCAGGAGCTCGAAACCTTCGCGGAGCGGTTCGACATGGTAGCCGATCGCACAGTTCTCGCACAGCGCCAGGAGCTTGTGGATCAGCTCCGTTGCACCGGATGTATTGTCGTTGGCAAGATCCTGGAATTGCTGCAGCATGCGTATCGGACAGTTGTGCCCGAAAAAATAGGACTCACAGGGGGAAGATACAAGTTTCCCGCGGCATCGACAGGCGGTGAATAAACAAACCCGGAAATCCCCTGTGGGACTTCCGGGTCATCTTCCCTGCGGAAACGGAAAAGATCCGGTCACACCGGTATGCCTGGCATGCAGTCGGGTTATCCGGCCTTCCGTGCGGTCATCTCAGCGAGTTCGTCCTCGAAAAAGAATTTTTCCTTCCCGAAGGCGGGCTTGAGATGATGCAGCCAGGAAGCCTCTTCGTCGTACCGGGCGAAAAACGGTCGTCCGACCCAGTCGGGATTGCGCCCCTGCAGAAAACGCAGTGCGAGCACTTTCTCGCCGGCGACTTCGGAGATGCCGGTGATCTCCACCTTGCCGGGCATCGCAGACATAGAGGGACCACGCGCCGTTCGTGCCAGCCCGTTGACGTGGCGGAAAGCCTCGCGGAATATTTTGACTGCTCTGACCAGCGGAATCTTAAAGTATTCCTCCGCTCCCGTATCGCGTTCGACGAACATATAGTAAGGGATGATACCGAGACGCACCTGTTCGCGCCACATCAGTTCCCAGACACCGGGCGAATCATTTATGTGAGCCAGCACGGGAGACTGACTGCGAATCACTGCGCCCGTATCGCGAATACGGCGTACCGCTTCGCGCGCGAGCGACGTTTCCAGTTCTCTATGATGATTGTAATGCGCCATCACGGCCACCGAGCGGCCGGAGGCAACGATGCGGTCGAACAGACGCAGCAGATCGTCGGCGTCGGGATCAGTGACAAAGCGCTGTGGCCAGTAGGCCACCGACTTGGTCCCGAAGCGGATGGTCTGCAGATGTTCGAGCGCGGGATCGAGCAGGGGATCGACGTATTGTTCCAGTTTGTGGGTTTTCATCACCATCGGATCACCACCCGTGATCAGCACGTTGGTGACTTCGGGATGGCGGCGAATATATTCGGCGAGCTGCCCCGCCTCCTTCGCCGCAAAGCGCAGATCGCTCATTCCCACGAACTGTGCCCAGCGGAAGCAGAAGCTGCAATACGCATGGCAGGTCTGTCCGGCTGCCGGGAAAAACAGGACTGTCTCGCGGTATTTGTGCTGCAATCCGGGGAGAGCTTCCCCATCGAGCATGGGAACATTGAGGGTTTTCTGTCCCGCCGGATGCGGATTCAGTTCGAGTCGGATGCGGTTGGCCTCTTCCTTGATTTCCTGGCGCGGCGCCTCGGCCCCGACGAGTCGGGCCATGCGGCTGTAATGCTCCTCGCTCAGCATGCCCTTCTGCGGGAACGTGAGCTGGAATATGGGATCGTCGGGAATGTCCGACCAATCGATCAGCTGGTTGACGACGTAGGAGTTGACTTTGAAGGGGAGGACGCTTGACACGACATGCATGTCGAAGCGGAGGTCGGGAGAGAGTTGGGTTATCTGGGTGATATTCTCGAGATTCCGTTCCGTGAAGTACGTGAACGGCTCGGCATCCCGCTGCGTCTTCGGAAAGACGTGCGGTCTGGCCCTGCCGGGCGGAGAAATCGATTTCATGTCCATGATATCCTCCTGTCCGTTGGTTTGGAGACACTGATTCCGTTAAAGAACTCGCTTCAATCGTTCTTTCCTGCTTCCCTGGAACGTATGTCAGAAAGTGAAGCGTAGCACCTTTAAAATAGAATTATCGCGATATGATGCAAGGGAAATCGGAAAACAGAAGAGGCGGGCTTCACAGCCCGCCTCGGAAGTCGTGCAAATCACCGCTTTGACCGCTACGCCTCTTCCTTTTCCGTCAATGATGCCCGGAGATAATCGCGGTTCATCAGGGCGATGGATGAGACGCTGATGCCCTTGGGACACACCGCTTCGCATTCGTAGTAGTTCGTGCAGTTGCCGAAACCCTCACGATCCATCTGCGCGACCATGTTCAGAACGCGGCGTTTACGCTCGGTCTGTCCCTGCGGCAGGTACGCATACTGCGACACTTTGGCAGCGACAAAGAGCATCGCCGAGGCATTCTTGCAGGCCGCCACGCAGGCGCCGCAGCCGATGCAGGCAGCATTGTCCATGGCCTTGTCGGCATCCTTCTTGCTGATGGGAATGGCATTGGCGTCGGGCACGCCGCCGGTGTTTGCCGAGACAAACCCGCCCGCCTGCATGATGCGATCGAACGCCGTACGGTCGGTGACGAGATCTCGCAGCACCGGGAAAGCTCGCGCCCGAAACGGTTCGATGTAGATTTCGTCGCCGTCCTTGAACTTGCGCATGTGCAGCTGACAGATGGTGGTTTCCTTTTCCGGACCGTGGGGAATGCCGTTGACGGTCAGCGAGCAGGCTCCGCAGATCCCTTCCCGGCAATCATGGTCGAAGGCCACCGGCTCCTCGTCGTTGAGAATGAGCTTCTCGTTGAGCACGTCGAGCATTTCAAGAAAGGACATGTCCTCCTCGATGCCGTCGACTTCGTACGTGACCATTTTCCCCTTGGCACGGGTGTTCTTCTGCCGCCAGATATGCAGTTTGAGTTTCATTACTTGTAACTCCTTGTCTGAAGCTTCACATTCTCGAACTCGAGCTGCTCCTTGTGAAGGATCGGCTCCGAACCGACACCGGTGTATTCCCACGCCGCCACGTACGCGTAATCGTCGTCGTTGCGGAGGGCCTCACCCTCCTCGGTCTGGTATTCCTCGCGGAAATGCCCGCCGCAGCTTTCGTTGCGGTTGAGAGCATCATGACAGAGCAATTCGGCAAATTCCAGGAAATCGGCGACGCGTCCGGCGCGCTCGAGGGAATGGTTTACGTTCTCCCCGTCACCGACCACCTTCGCGTTGCTCCAGAACTCCTCGCGCAGTTGCGGGATCAGCTCCAGGGCTTTTTTCAGACCGGCTCCGTTGCGCGCCATGCCGGCATACTCCCACATGATGTGTCCGAGCTCGCGGTGAATGGACACAACAGTGCGCGAACCATTGAGATCGAGCAGCTTGCCCAGACGTCCGCGCACGTCTTCTTCCGCCTTTTTGAATTCAGCATGGTCGGTTGTGACTTTCTCCTGCTTCGCAGTGGCGAGGTAATGGCCAATGGTGTATGGAATGACGAAATAGCCGTCCGCAAGCCCCTGCATGAGCGCACTGGCGCCGAGACGGTTCGCGCCGTGATCGGAGAAATTCGCCTCGCCGAGCACATGCAGACCGGGAATGTTGCTCATGAGATTGTAATCCACCCAGAGACCACCCATCGTGTAATGCAGCGCGGGATAGATGCGCATGGGAAGGGTGTACGGGTCCTCACCGGTGATGCGTTCATACATCTGGAACAGGTTCCCGTAACGTGCTTCGATGGTATGCTTGCCGAGCCGGTCGATCGCATCGCGGAAATCGAGATACACGCCGTAGCCGGTCGGACCCACTCCACGGCCTTCGTCGCAGACTTCCTTCGCACTGCGCGAACTGATGTCCCGCGGCGACAGATTGCCGAAACTCGGGTACTTTCGTTCGAGGTAGTAATCCCGGTCTTCCTCGGGAATGTCGTTCGGCCCGCGCGTCTCACCTTTGTTCTTCGGTACCCAGATGCGTCCGTCATTGCGCAGCGATTCGGACATCAGGGTGAGCTTGGACTGATGATCCCCCGATACAGGGATACATGTCGGGTGAATCTGCACGAACGCGGGATTGGCGAATGCGGCACCTTTCTTGTACGCGCGATACGCAGCCGTGACGTTGCAGGCGATGGCGTTTGTGGAAAGGAAATACACGTTGCTGTATCCGCCTGTCGCGAGAATAACGGCATCCGCGGCGAAACTGACGACCTTCCCGGTCACCATGTCGCGAGCCACGATTCCGCGGGCGTGACCGTCCACGAGGACGACATCCATCATTTCATGGCGGGTATACAGATCCACCTTCCCGAGTCCAACCTGCCGCATCAATGCGGAGTATGCACCGAGCAGCAGTTGCTGCCCCGTCTGTCCGCGGGCATAAAACGTGCGCGAGACCTGTGCGCCGCCGAACGAACGGTTGTCGAGATAGCCGCCGTATTCGCGGGCGAACGGCACGCCCTGCGCCACGCACTGGTCGATGATGTTGTTGCTGACTTGCGCGAGGCGGTAGACGTTGCCCTCGCGGGAGCGGTAGTCGCCGCCCTTGATCGTGTCGTAGAAGAGGCGCCAGATGCTGTCGCCGTCATTCTGATAGTTCTTCGCGGCATTGATACCGCCCTGTGCGGCGATGCTGTGGGCACGGCGCGCGCTGTCGTTGTAACACAATGCCGTGACATTGTATCCCAGCTCCGCCATGGTTGCGGCGGCCGCAGCACCTGCAAGGCCGGTCCCGACCACGATGACGCTGTACTTTCGCTTGTTCGCGGGATTGATCAGCTTCATCTCGAAGCGATGCCTGTCCCATTTTTCTGCGAGCGGTCCTGAGGGGATTTTTGCGTCCAATGTCATAGTACTATCACTCCTGCAGGTAATTCAATCCAACCGAATAACACGCCGACGGGAATGGAGATGAAGCCAAGCATGATGATGGTCGATACCGTCAGGCTCAACCCATGGATGAAGGGATTGTACTTCTCGTGATTCACGCCGAGCGTCTGAAACATGCTTTCGATGGCGTGGAAGAGATGGAATCCCAGAAGAAGCATCGCTGCGATGTACACCACGGCAATCAGAACGTTGCTGTACCCGATGACGACCATGCTGTAGACATCGGGACGCCCCAGCGCATCGAACAGTCCGCCGTAGGACGGATTGGTTGCCCGCACCGTGAAATGCAGCAGATGATAGGTGAGAAAGAGGAAGATCATGACGCCCGTCCAGATCATGGTCCGTGACGAGAGTGATGCGCGCACGTACTTTTTCACGGTGTACTGTTCCGGACGCGCGGTGTAGTTTTCCCACTTCAGCTTGATGGAAGTGATGACATGGAGAACCAGAAAGACGAACAGCGCTGCACGGATGACCCACAGCAGTGACCCGAGGCCCTGCAGCGTCTCCGCGTACGTATTCATTTTCTCCTGGCCGAGGTACATCTGAAGATTGCCCGCCATGTGCCCGAGCAGGAACAGCACGAGAACCAGTCCTGTCGCTGCCATGACGACCTTGCTCAAGATTGAGGATTTGAGGAAGCGTACCAGTGCAGCCATAGTACCTTATGCGTATGTGAATGGTGATTGTGGGTGCGTGCTGTGAGATGGAGACAGCATCGATGCGTTGGGTGATCCCATATTCAAAATGCTACCGGAAGGAGTGATGGCGGATCAATAGTAAGTGCCTGAAAAGTAGGAACTTCCCGTGAGGATAACAATAGCCGCGACTCCGAATCCTCTTCGTCGGGATTGGCAGACCGTGCTCCGCTTTCCGGTCACACACCCGCGGCCCGGAGACGTTTCAGGTCCAGCAGGTCTTCCGGTCGGCCGCTCGCTTCCTTTGCCGCGATCAGATCGTCCCGCGCGATGAACGGAATGTTCATTTCCCCCAAGTGGTGCACCGAAATCTCTCAACGCTGTGTACACGGCACGAGCGTTTTGCTCATCCGTCGCAATCCAGAGCTCGATATCTTTCGTAAAGCGGGGTTCGCTGTATTTCATAACGGCGTACCCGCCGACGA
>JAFGKR010000155.1 GCA_016928515.1 Bacteroidota bacterium
CTTGACGATGGAAATCCCGCGAACGCCTGTGGCGTTGCGGCCCATGTCGCGGACATCCTGTTCCGAAAAGCGGATTGCCTGTCCGAATTTCGTGGCGATGAGAATATCGTTTTTCCCGTCGGTGATTTTTGCGTCAATAAGATTGTCACCCTTGGACAGCGTGATGGCGATGATGCCGGTCGACCGGGGATTCCCGTACGCGCTGAGCACGGTTTTTTTCACCGTTCCCTTGCTCGTGACCATCATGATGTAATGGTCATCCGAGAATTCCTTGACGGTGACAAATGCCGCAATGTTTTCGTCTTTCTGCTTGCTGATGAGATTGACGATCGCGCGACCGCGAGCGGTGCGTCCGCCCTCGGGCACCTCGAACACCTTCAGCCAGTAGCAGCGCCCCTTGTCGGTAAAGAACAGGATGTAGTGATGGGTGGATGCCACAAACATGTGTTCGACGAAATCGTCGTCGCGACTCGCGGATCCTGCGATGCCCTTGCCTCCGCGTCCCTGCCGCCGATACGTGCTCACCGGTGTCCGTTTGATGAAGCCCTTGTTGCTGATCGTGATGACGACATCCTCTTCGGCAATCATGTCTTCGATGCGGAAATCGGTATAGTCGTAAATGATCTCCGTGCGCCTTTCGTCTCCGAACTTTTCCTTCAATGCGAGAAGCTCGTCACCGATCAGCTTCCAGCGCAGCGTCGCGTTCTCGAGAATGCCACGCAGCCGTGCGATGAGCTGAATGGTTTCCTTGTACTCGTCTTCTATTTTCTTGCGTTCAAGACCGGTCAGACGCTGCAGTCGCATGTCGAGGATGGCCTTTGCCTGGATTTCGCTCAGCTTGAACCTGCGCATGAGATTGGTGCGTGCGGTTTCCGCATCACGGGATTTCTTGATCGTCTCGATCACTTCGTCGATGTTGTCGAGTGCGATGATGTATCCCTCGAGGATATGTGCGCGCCGCTCTGCCTCGGCGAGTTCGAATTCCGTGCGCCGAACGATGACATCGTGACGGAAGTCGAGGAAGTAGCGCATCATCTCCTTGAGCGTCAGCACCTTCGGTCGGCCGTCCACCAGCGACAACATGATTGCACCGAAGGTCACCTGCATCTGCGTGTGCTTGTAGAGATTGTTGAGCACGACTTCCGGATTTCCGTCGCGCTTGATTTCGATGACGACACGGAGACCGTCACGGTCGGATTCATCACGAATATTGCTGATGCCGTCGATTTTTCCCGCCTTCACCAGTTCCGCGATCTTCTCGATCAGGTTCGCTTTGTTCACCTGGAAGGGCAGTTCACTGACGATGATGTTTTCCCGCCCGTTTTTCAGTGTTTCGACGTTCGCGCGACCACGGACGATAATTTTTCCCCGTCCGGTGAGATATGCATCCTGCACGCCCTGGTAGCCGAAGATGATGCCGCCGGTGGGGAAATCCGGGGCACTGACGAGTTTCATCAGCTCCTCGGGTGCGATGTCGGCGTTCTCGATCATCGCGAGAAGTCCGTCGACGATTTCCGAGAGATTGTGCGGAGGGATGTTCGTTGCCATGCCCACGGCGATGCCCCCCGAGCCGTTGACCAGCAGATTCGGCAGAAGTGCGGGAAGAACCCGCGGCTCCTGAAGGGAATCGTCGAAGTTCGGAGCGAAGTCGATGGTGTTTTTCTCGAGATCCCGCAACATCTCCATTGCGATCGGCGCGAGGCGTGCCTCGGTGTACCGCATGGCCGCCGCCGAGTCCCCATCGACGGAACCGAAGTTTCCCTGTCCCTGGACCAGCGGATATCGCAGGGAGAATTCCTGCGCCATTCGGACCATGGTATCGTAGACCGCGGAATCCCCGTGAGGATGATATTTTCCGAGTACCTCACCGACGATACGGGCGGATTTTTTGTACGCCCGATTCGGTGTGAGACCGAGTTCGCTCATTCCGTAGAGAATGCGCCGGTGGACCGGTTTGAGTCCGTCGCGCACATCGGGGATGGCGCGAGAGACGATCACGGACATGGAATAATCGATGTAGGAGCTCTTGAGCTCGTCTTCAATACTGACGCGTAGAATCTTTTCGGAGGGGGTGGACATGCTGGTTTATGTGATCAGAGAAAAAGAAAATCCATATCGTACAAAAATACGAAAATTTGCCCGTTTCCGAAAATCTCATCAGCTGTTCTCAAGCGCCGGAGTTGCATTTTTCCCTGCATCCCGGCATATTTTAAGATTACTGTTTCCGCACACAAACAACGGCGGTAAACCGGGTCCATGGCAGAGGAATTCCTGAACGACATCCGCGACGCGTTCCAGACTTACCTGGAAGCGGAAGGGAAACATCAGAACACGATCCGCTCCTACGCGAACGATCTGCGGCAGTTCGTGCAGTGGTGTCGTTCGACCTTCGGTGCATCCTTCGATCTCACGGATCTGACACGCAGCGACATCCAGGATTTCCGCACGTTTCTCCTCACACGGAATTCTTCCCCGGCTTCCGTGAACAGGAAGATTACCGCATTGCGCCAATTTTTCGACTATGCCGTGCAACACGACATCGTGCGGATCAATCCGGCAGCGGACATCTCCGGTATCAACGCTGAGCCGCGTGCACCGGCCGTCCTCCTGCGAAAGGATGCGTTGCTCCTGGCGCGCACTGCGGAACGCAACCCCGGCCCACTCGAGGCCGCGATCATACTCCTGCTCCTTCACAGCGGATTGCGCAGCAGCGAGATCTGCCTGATCACTGTCGGTGACGTGCATCTGACACCGCGCGAAGGACGTCTGTTCATCAAGGGACAGCGTGGCAAAACCACGCGCTTTGTCTACCTCTCCACGCGTGCGCAGGCATCCCTCCGGCAGTACATGCGCTGGCGTGGGGTTTCCGTCATGGCCAAACGACTGCGCAAGGAACCGCTTTTCATCACGTATGAGGGGAATGCCCTCACGCAGCAGGCCGTGGACCAGCTGGTCAAACGCATCGGACGCGCAGCCGGAATTCCGGACATCACCCCCTCAATGCTGCGCAATACCTACGCGGCAAATGCCCTGCAGGGAGGGAAGTCCATCGAAACCGTCGCCCGCGCCATGGGGGTCTCGTCCCTGAAGACGCTGCAGAAGCTCAGGCTGGATTTCGACGAAGAGCCCGAGCCGTAGGCGATGACCGTGATCCCCCCAGACGATCTCCTTCATATGTATGCCTCGGGCATTTTCCCGATGGCGGAAGGGAGAGACGGTCCGATCGCCCTGTACAGTCCGGATCCACGGACAATTCTCGATCCCGCCCGCCTGCACATTTCCCATTCGCTCGCGAAGACTGTTCGGTCGAGACACTTTGAAATCCGCATCAGCACCATGTTCGAGCGGGTGATGCGTGAATGCGCCGCACGCGAGGATACATGGATTTCCGAAGAGATTATTCAATCCTACCTCGCACTGCATGAACGCGGATTTGCACACAGTGTCGAGGCGTGGCTGGGCGACACACTCGCGGGTGGTCTGTACGGCGTGGCAATTGCAGGGGCGTTTTTCGGGGAGTCGATGTTTTTTACGCGACGGGATGCATCGAAGGTGGCACTGGTCACACTGTGTTCGCGGATGACCGAGCGCGGGATGCCGCTGCTCGACGTTCAATACACCACACCCCATCTCCGGGGTTTCGGTGCATTCGAGGTTTCACGGACGGAGTATCTTCGTCGTCTCGACGAAGCCCTTCGTCTTCCCGTCTCATTCCTCTGAGATCATTCCACCGGGAACATCCATACTTCGAAGTTCTTGCGGATTATACGTCCTCGAACGGTTTGTCGAGCAGGGACTGCGTGATTTCGCCCGGGGCAGGGAGGGGGATCAGCGATCCCGGGCGGGAGAGCACGTACGCTGCGACCGCGTTGGCAAAATAAGTGGCATTCGCGAGCGGCTTATGATTGTTCAATCCATAATACAGTGCCGCATGCCAGGCATCATGGACGCCGGAGGGATCGACGATCACGGCTTCGACAGCCGGGACACGTACGACCTTGGTTCCGTCGGACACGAGGGCCCCCTGTTTGCCCATGGTCAGGATGACGGTGCCCGCACCCATCTCGTGATAATTCTTGAGCTGCTCTTCCCGTGTGGCCTTGCCGAAGAGATGCTCGGCATCATCCATGGATGGCGTGATGATGTCCGCGAACTGCAGCGTTTTCTTGATCGTTGTCTGCGCGTCGTTGCGGTTACGCCAGATGGCGGGTTCGTATGCAGGATGCAGCACAGTAAGGCTGTCGAACTTCTTGGCAAGCCGGAGAATTTCGAAAATACTGTGCCTGCCCGGATGTTTCCAGAGACAGAATCCGCTCCCGTGCACGATGCGCGAGCTCTGGGCCAGTGTCACGTGATCCTTGGTGTTGTGCAGCTGCCAGTCCGCCAGACGGTAGAAGGTGGACTGGACGATGCGTCCCTGCCGTGCGCTGAAGAGCAACGTGGTTGGGTGATCCCGCGAAAACTGCATGGTGGTCGCGTTCACTTTGTATTGCCGCAGCATGTTTTGCACATAGGTACCGAATGCATCCGCTCCGACGGAAGCGATGCAATTGGTCTTTCCTCCCAGCATGCTGTAGTAAATGCTGATCAGTGCGGCCGAACCGGCGATGCGGCGTTCGAAGGCCGGTGCTTCGGGCAGGGTCGTGTCTTCAGCACGGAATTCGACGTACGCTTCGCCGACCGTTGTAACGTCGTAGAGAACCGTGGGTGGTACTTTGAAATCATTCATCCCTTTTCTCCTGTGCAGACTGACGCCTGTTCCGCCTATCCTGTGAAGGAACAGGAGTCACCGTATGAATTGAGCGGACACGATGAATCTAGGCATAAATCAATAGATTTTCAAAAATCCTGCCGGTATTTTTTCCCCTCCCGAACAACGCATCGCAACTTCGTCGTACTTTGGATATTAGGCCCTCGGGGAATATATTCATCTGTTTATGGTAGCGGAGCACATTCAGCATATCGAAACGCGCATTACCGATGCGTGCAGACGCGCCGGCCGAATCCGGGACGAAATTACCCTCGTGGCAGTGACGAAAACGCAGCCGGTCGAGGTGATCAACGAGGTTCTTCGTCTCGGAGTGACGGATATAGGCGAGAATCGCGTGCAGGAATACCTCGGAAAGCGTGACGACCTGTTACCGCATCGTTTCCACATGATCGGTCACCTGCAGCGAAACAAGGTGAAATATCTGATCGGCGGTCTGAAGATGATCCATTCCGTGGATTCCGCCGACCTCGCCGAAGAGATCGAGAAACGCTCCGCGGCAGCGGATCTCACGACGGATGTCCTGATCGAAGTCAACACGAGCGGCGAAGATTCAAAATTCGGTGTTGCGCCGGAAACCGCACAGCACCTCGCAGAGATCATTTTCTCTTTTCCACACGTGCGTCTGCGAGGACTGATGACCGTCGCCGAGTACGTCGAGAATCCGGAGGATGTCCGCCCTGGCTTTCGTCTGCTGCGCACATTACGTGACGAATTGCAGAAGCGTTTCCCGGATGGCGGAATCCGGGAGCTGTCCATGGGCATGACAAACGATTTCGAGATCGCCATCGAGGAAGGAGCGACCTTGATCCGCATCGGCAGTGCAATTTTCGGTCCCAGAGAATGAGGTACATGTCGTGAACGTCGAATCGATTGCAGGAAGAGAGTTCAAGACCGTCCGCAAGGGTTTGCATGCGGACGAAGTCCGTGCGTATCTGCGCCTTCTCGCGGAGGACCTGGTCGCCATGGCGGAGGAAAATGGCGCCCTGCGGCAGGAAATACTCGCGCTCGAGGCACAGCTGGAGCAGTCTCGTGAACTTGATCAGAAGGTACGGGGCATGCTCGCCCAGATGAACGCCGCCTCCAGGAAAATGGTGGGGCAGGCGGAAGCCAGCGCCGCAGCGATGTCGTACAAGGTGGAGAAAGAACGCACGGCGATCGTCGAACAGGCGAAGAACGAAGCCTCCGTGATTATCCGTGATGCGGAGCGTCGGGCGGAACGCCAGATGATGAAGGCCAATGCACGTCTCGAAGCGATGCAGCAGCAGATCGATTTGCTGGAAACCAAGAAACTCGCGCTCATCACCCGTATCAAATCCATTCTCCGTGCGCAGGTGGACTTTCTCGCAGCGCTCGAGAAGAATCCGAAACATTCTCCGCTGCGGTCGGCACTGCACAACGCCACGAAGACACGCGAAGGACTGGATGCCGACAGTGTGGACGAGATACTGCAGCGACTGAATGAACGGGAGTTTGACCATGACTGATATCCGTGCCGCCATGAACGAAGCGGTGGCGTTCATCCGGACGCAAACGGTGTCCAACCCACGCATCGGCATCATCCTCGGAACGGGCCTCGGCGGACTCGTCGGAGAAATCGACATCGAGGTGGCGATCGAATACGGTGACATCCCGCATTTCCCCGTTTCCACGGTCGAGTCCCATGATGGGCGGTTGATATTCGGTACCCTTGCCGACAAACCGGTTGTCGCCATGCAGGGACGGTTCCACTTCTACGAGGGATATTCTCTGAAGCAGGTGACCTTTCCCGTGCGCGTGATGCATGATCTCGGCGTCCGGGATCTGCTGATCTCGAATGCGGCAGGAGGGATGAATCCCGTTTTTCGCCGTGGCGACATCATGGTCATCTGGGATCACATCAATCTGATCGGCGACAATCCGCTGATCGGACCGAATGATGACACCCTCGGGCCGCGTTTCCCCGACATGAGCGAGGCATACAGCGAAGCGTATATCGCCATCGCAGAACAGGTCGCACTCGAGGAGCACATCCCTTTGCGAAAGGGCGTGTTTGTCGCCGTTGCCGGTCCGAATCTCGAAACACGTGCGGAGTACCGTTTCCTGCGGAATATCGGTGCAGATGCAGTCGGAATGTCTACTGTGCCCGAGAATATCGTTGCGGTGCACATGGGAATGAAGGTGCTCGCGTTTTCCATTATCACCGACGAGTGTTTTCCCGACGCCCTCGAACCGGTGGATGTTCCGACAATCATCAAGACCGCCAACGAAACCGAGCCCTCTCTCAGGGCACTGATGAAAGGAGTTATCGCGCGCCTGCGGGCGTAGACGAGATGTGATGGAAGAACAGATTGCATTTCTCCGTCTCCTGATCGTCCTGATCATCCTCGTTCTTGCCACGATACTCGCAATGGTGTTCCTCCCCGGCATTCCGCTCCTCGGGTCGCTGCCGGGAGACCTCGAAGTCGATCTCCCCGGTGTTTCACTGTATCTGCCGATCACAACCAGTATTTTGCTCGGCGCCCTGTTGACATTGATCGCATTTTTCGTTCACCGACATTCACAGAACTGAATCCAGCAACCATGGCCACCTTCCAACCGTTTCCCGAAAACTTCCGATACTCCGATCTGGAAAAAGATATTCTTGCGTTCTGGGAGCAGAACGACATCTTCCGGAAAAGTATCGACGAACGCGTGGATGCGCCCCCGTTCACCTTCTACGAGGGCCCTCCATCGGTCAACGGAAAACCCGGCATTCACCATGTGATGTCACGCACGTTGAAGGACATGATCTGTCGCTATAAAACCGTGACCGGACATCGCGTCCTTCGCAAGGCGGGATGGGATACCCATGGTCTTCCGATCGAGGTTGCCCTGGAGCGTGAACTGAACTTCGAACAGAAATCCGACATCGAAAAATTCGGCGTTGCGAAGTTCAATACGAAAGCCAAGGAGTTCGTCTATCATCACATCGAATATCCCGAGGGATGGCAGAAGCTCACCGAACGCATGGGCTACTGGATCAACCTGCAGGATGCGTACATCACGTGCACGAACGACTACATTGAATCCGTCTGGTGGGCGCTGAAACGCTTCTACGAGAAGGGCTTGATTTACAAGGGATTCAAAATTGTCCCGCAGTGCCCGCACTGCGAAACCCCGCTGTCCTCACATGAACTCGCCCTGGGATACGACGACGTGCAGGACATGAACGTCTATGTGAAATTCCACTGCGCGCATGAGGATGCGAGCATTCTCGTCTGGACGACAACGCCCTGGACGCTGATCTCCAACGTGGCGCTCGCGGTCAATCCGGATGTCGCGTATGTGAAAATCCATTCGGAGGAACATGGCGTGATGTATCTCGCCAGGGAGCGACTGTCTGTCATCAGCGAGGAATATGCGATCCTCGAGGAAATGCGCGGAGAGGACCTTCTCGGAATGGAATACGAACGGCTTTTCGACTACGTCCCTGTCGAGAAGCGCGGATTCTACGTCATCGCAGGGGATTTTGTCACCACTGAGGACGGATCCGGCATCGTGCACATCGCACCGGCCTTTGGTGTCGATGACTACGAAATGATGAAGAAGTACGATCTCCCGTTCGTGCTTCCCGTCACCACAGCCGGCCGTTTCACCGAGGAGGTCACCGACTTCAAGGGTCGACTGGTGAAGACGCTTCAGTTCGCGACGCACAAGGAAGAAGGCGTGGATCCGGAGATCGTCCGCATGCTCAAACAAAGCGGGCGGATCTACCGCGCTACCAGGGATTACCTGCACAGCTATCCGCATTGCTGGCGTTGCGACAATCCGCTGATTTATTATGCACGCGACAGCTGGTACATCCGGACGACCGAGTATGTCGAACGCATGATCTCCCTCAACCGTGAGATCAACTGGTGTCCGCCCGAAGTAGGCTCCGGTCGTTTCGGCAACTGGCTCGAGGATAACAAGGACTGGTCGCTCTCGCGCGACCGGTACTGGGGTACTCCGTTGCCGATCTGGGTGGCTGAGGACGGTTCTGATATGTTTATCGTCGGGTCGATCGACGAACTGCTCGAGGGTTTCCGCATCGTTGACGGAGAGCGGGTGAAACCGACGCGCGAGTCGATCGATCTGCACAAGCCCTGGGTCGATGAGATTCTCTTCGAGAAGAACGGCATGCTCTACCGCCGCACACCGGAGCTGATCGATGTCTGGTTCGATTCCGGCGCGATGCCGTTTGCACAGTTCCATTACCCCTTTGAGAATACGGAACTGTTCGACACCAGCTTCCCGGCGGATTTCATCTGCGAAGGCATCGATCAGACACGCGGCTGGTTTTACACGCTTCATGCCATCGCCGCCGCTCTTTTCGACAAACCGGCGTACAGGAATCTGATTGTCAACGAACTCGTTCTTGACAAAAAGGGACAGAAGATGTCGAAGTCACGCGGCAACGTCGTGGATCCTTTTTTCATTCTCGAGGAATACGGCGCCGATGCGACCCGCTGGTATCTGACGGTGAACAGTCCGCCATGGCGGCAGACGATGTTCAACGAGAAGGATATCGAGGGCGTTCAGAAGAACTTTTTCCGCGCCCTTGTCAATACGTATCAGTTCTTTGTGCTTTACGCGGAGATTGACGGGTATACGGGAAGCGAGTCCGTCGTGCCGGTCGAAGAGCGACCGGAGATCGATCAGTGGATCCTCACCGAGTTGAACGCGCTGATCGATGCAGTACGGCAGAATATGGACGCCTACGACCCGACTCCGGCGGCGCGAGCAATTTCGGAATTCACTATCGACCAACTGTCCAACTGGTACGTGCGACGCAACCGTCGTCGTTTCTGGAAAGGCGATATGTCGCCAGACAAGCTTGCAGCGTTCCAGACGTTGCAGCATTGTCTCATCACGGTGGCGCAGCTCATGTCACCGATTGCACCATTCATGGCCGAAAATCTGTTCCGTCGTCTGACTGCTCATGCGACAGATTCGCGTTTTCGTGAATCGGTGCATCTGACCATCCTCCCGGAATCAGGACCGGTCGACATTGCGTTGAAGCGCAAAATGCATGATGCGCAGCGTGTCGTGTACCTGGCCCGCGGTCTTCGGGAGCAGACGCGACTGAAAACGCGGCAGCCTCTGGCACGCATACTCGTCGCGACAACCGACGACACGGTTGAAGGGAATATCCGCAGTATGAAGGATGTCATCACGGAAGAGACCAATATCAAGGAAATCGAGTTCATCCCGAATGATTCCGTCCTGTTGCGCAAGAGCGCAAAGCCGAATTTCAAATCCATTGGTCCCAAATTTGGATCGCAGGTCAAGAACATTGCGGCGCGCGTCGCGCACCTCAGCGCGGAGGATATCAATCGCATGCAGGAGGAGGGAACCATTACGCTGAACCTCGATGGCGCCAGTGTCACTCTGACGCGTGACGACATCGAAATCAAACATGAGGATATCGAGGGGTGGACCATCGGTTCGGATGAAGGGATTGTCGTTGCACTGGATACGACACTGACGGAGGAACTGATTGACGAGGGCATTGCCCGGGAGTTCATCAGTCGGGTTCAGGGAATGCGCAGGGATGCGGATTTCGCAGTGACGGATCGGATCACGATGACAATATTCACTCCGGACGAACGTCTCAGGCAGGCAATTGTTCGGCGGGAATCGTATATTTGCGCTGAAACGCTCGCCACAGCAATTGTCCTGGCGCAGGATCCATTGACCGAGGGCATTGATATCGTCGTCAATGACCTCACCTGCCGCCTTCACATAGCGAGCGCACTTGATGAGTGACAAGGTCGCTCCGTATATTTGGCCATTTCACCGGAGATAGTATCATGGCAGCGAAGAAAAAGAAAAACCAGAAGGATGAGGAGGTCAGGAGCGCCGTGTCCTCTACAGCGAAAAAGAAATCTTCAGCATCGAAGCATGCCGCATCCGCATCAAAGGCGAAGGCAACTTCGGAGGTAAACAAAGGCATGACCGACACGATAAAGTCTGCAGCGAAGAACTCATCCACTGCGAAGAAGGCGGCAGCACCGAAGAAGGCGGCAGCACCGAAGAAGGCGGCGGCGTCTCAAAAGGAAGCAACGCCAAAAAAGGCCGCAGCGTCGAAGAAAGAAGCAACGCCGAAAAAATCCGCAGCGTCGAAGAAAGAAGCAACGTCGAAAAAGGCCGTAGCGTCGGAGAAAGAAGCAACGCCGAAAAAATCCGCAGCGTCGAAGAAAGAAGCAACGTCGAAAAAGGAAGCAACCCCGAAGAAAGCGGCGGCGTCGAAAAAGGAAGCAACGCCGAAGAATGCGGCGGCGTCGAAAAAGGAAGCAACCCCGAAGAAAGCGGCAGCGTCGAAAAAGGCAGCAGCCCCTAAGAAAGCAGCAGCCCCGAAGAAAGCAGCAGCCCCGAAGAAAGCGGCAGCTCCGAAGAAAGCAGCAGCGTCGAAAAAGGCAGCAGCGTCGAAAAAGGCAGCAGCGTCGAAGAAAGCGGCAGCCCCGAAGAAGGCGGCAGTGTCGAAAAAGGAAGCAGCCCCGAAGAAAGCAGCAGCCCCGAAGAAAGCAGCAGCCCCGAAGAAAGCAGCAGCCCCGAAGAAAGCGGCTGTAGCCACGAAGGAAGATTCTGCTGCGAAGCGAATGTCCGCTGGGAAGCAAGAGCATCCCGAGCTCTCTGCGGAGGAAGACGGAAAGCCGAAGCGCAAGTACACCCGTCGCAGCAAGAAGACTCCCGTTCCCGTGCCGAAGTACCAGGGAAAACAGGGATCACTTCTGCGCAAGAAGGGGGAGATGGCCGTGCCGCTCGCACCGCGTGAGCAGGTAAGTTACCCGGCTTCGGAGTTGGAGTATTTCAAGGAAATCATCCTGCAGAAGATTCACGACGCCAACGAGGAACTGCTGAGCATTGAAGAACGGCTCAATGATTCCTCCTCAGGTGAGTTCAGCGAAGATTCGACGTATTCGCTGCATATGGCGGACCAGGGGACGGATGCGATGGAGCGGGAAAAGGCCTATCTTTTCGCCGCACGTGAACGGAAATTCATTTCTCATCTCACTGACGCTCTGCAGCGTATCAAAAGCGGGAACTACGGCATCTGCATCGTCTGTGGGAATCTGATTGAGAAGGGCCGTCTGGAAGCCGTGCCACACGCCCGAATGTGCGTGAACTGCAAGCAGGAAACAAAGGTACGCTAGCAGAGAATACGAGTCGGCACGAAGCTTATGCGCATACTGTTCCTCTCGCTCGGCATCCTGATCGCAGATCAGGTGAGCAAGCTCATCGTCAAGGGGGTTTCCATCCCCGCGATCGGAATTCTGATCGAAGGGATGGACTATGGATCCTCGGTTCCCGTACTCGGCGACTGGCTGAAGATCACATATATCGAAAATCCGAACATGGCATTCGGCCTGAATCTCGGGGGGAAACTGATTCTTGTCGTCGTGGCCTTTCTTGCATCCATCGGCATCCTCATCTACTTGTACCGGCACCGGAAGGGAAAACCCTGGTTTCGCATTGCGCTGGCTCTGATTCTTGCCGGCGCACTCGGAAATCTCATCGACCGCACGTTTTACGGCTGGTGCTACGGCGAGGCACCTCTGTTTTACGGGAATGTCGTTGACTTCATCGATGTCGATCTCTTTACCATTGCCATCGGATCCTCGTCATTCAAGTTCTGGCCGATCTTCAACATTGCGGATGCCGCCGTCTCCGTGGGCGTGGTTCTGCTGCTCGTCGTCGGCATCCCTCATACCGCCGATATCTCTGAACATGCGGGTGGCGAGGAGGCCGCATCATCCGCTCCGGATGATTCCGTGACGCCACCGAACGACCACGGCCTTCCACACACCTCCCGGATCCCTCGACCCGGAGACGCAACTTCCCATGACTGATCGACCCAGGGAGCCGGCGCAGGAAAACGGGACACACAGGTATCCTCCGGACGCGCCCCAACACGATTTCCCTTCTCATTTAAAACCCGAAGACACGGAAGATTTTGACGAGGATGCACCGGATGTCACCGTCCATGAATTGCGGTCAGCACCGAATGCCCGGCGTGTGCGGCTCGACCAGTTTATTACGCGCAGCGTTGAGAATGCTTCCCGCTCAAAGGTGAAAGCCCTGATTGAAGCCGGAGGGGTGACAGTGAACGGCGTGATTGTGGAGAAGGCGGGACGACTCGTTCTGCCCGGTGACCGCGTCGTATGCACCGTTCCGAAACCCCCGCCTCCGGATGTGCTCCCGGAGGACATCCCCCTTGATATCGTCCACGAGGACGATGACATCATCATCGTCAACAAGCCCGCCGGTATGGTCACCCATCCGGCATTCGGGAATTACACCGGCACGCTGGTCAACGCGTTGCTCTATCACACCGAACAGCTGTCGGGAGAGCGGGGAGAGGACCGCCCCGGTATCCTGCATCGGCTGGACAAGGACACGTCAGGTCTTCTTGCTGTGGCAAAGAATGATCGCGCGCACCAGTTGCTGGCACGACAGTTCGCCGATCACAGCATCGAGCGCGAGTATCAGGCAGTGGTCTGGGGACGCATGAAGAAGATGAGCGGAACAGTAGAGGCCCCGTTGGCGCGACATCCGAGCGACAGGAAAAAGATGGCGATCGTGGAAAGCGGGAAACACGCGGTCACCCATTTCACCGTGATCGAAGACCTGATCTATTTCTCACTGCTGCAAATCCACCTGCAGACGGGCCGTACCCATCAGATACGGGTTCATCTCGCTTCACTGCGACACCCGGTGTTCGGAGATCCCACCTACGGCGGACGCCGGATTCACTACGGCAGTGTCACGGGCCGTTACAAACATTTTGTTCATGAACTCCTCACGCAGCTTCCACGACAGGCGCTGCATGCGAGAACGCTGGGATTCATCCATCCGACGTCACGTCAGAAGGTTGTGTTCACGTCGGATCTCCCCGGAGACATGGTTGATGTGCTCCAGCGCATTCGCGCGTATCTGTCTGAATGATCAGCGACCAGGAAAGGCGGCGTTCAGCATCTTTGATATGCTGCAGCATAGTCACGCATATCTGTCTGAATGATCAGCGACCAGGAAAGGCGGCGTTCAGCATCTTTGATATGCTGCAGCATAGTCACGCGTATCTGTCTGAATGATCAGCGACCAGGAAAGGCGGCGTTCAGCATCTTTGAGACAAGCTTGGCTGCGAGGAAATCCGGTCCGGGATTTCCTTCGACCGGCGCGAGTTCGACCAGGTCACATCCCACGATGCGTCGGTGCTTCCCGATCAATTTCAGTAGTTGCACCGTTTCGTCCCAGAGTAGTCCGCCCGGTTCCGGAGTGCCGGTAGACGGCATGATCGAAGGATCCAGTCCGTCGATGTCAAAGGTGATGTACACCGCATCGCCGCAGGCGTCGAGTACGCGTTCCTTCCACGACTGTCCATACACACCCTGGCGAATCTCCCATCCGTAAAACGTGTGAATGCCGTCGCCCTCGATGCGGGCATGTTCTTCGCGACACTGTGCGCGGATGCCCGCCTGCACCAGCTGTCGTGGCGGCAGGAATTCCAGCACGCGGGACAGTACGCAGGCATGACTCCAGCGCGAGCCTTCGTAGCTTTCCCGCAGATCGGAATGGGCGTCGATCTGCAGGACGGTCAATCCGGGAATGCGGTCGAAATGCGCTTTTATGGTTGCACGGGAGATGGTGTGCTCACCGCCGAGCGTCGCGACGAATTTTCCTTTGTCCATGAGTTCACCGACCTGCGCCTCGATCATGGCAAGAGCAGCCTCGTCGACGGCACTTCCGAATTGCAACGGTGCGATGGTCGTGATGCCCTTTTCAAAGGCCAGCTCGCAACGGAATTCCTCATCCCAGAATTCCACGAAATGCGAAGCGGCGAGAATGGCTTCAGGACCGCGTCCTGTTCCTCCACCGTAGGAAACGGTATGTTCGTACGGTGCCGACACGATGGCGATCTCAGCACTGTCCAGCGCACTGTGTTCCGGTTCGAGTCCGAGGAAGTTCTTTTCCTTTCCAAGAATGTTCATGCCGCTCTCCTAATGCGTGACCTGCAGAAGACGTGTGTGCCGGGCAGTGGTGGTTTCCATGACGAGCAGGTACGTACCGGCGGAAAGATTGCGCACGGGCAGGGGGATTATATGTGCCCCCCCGTGCAGGAAGATATCAGCGACATCTGCTGCCTTGCGACCAAATGCATCGAGGAGAACGAGTCGAACGCGCCCGGGATTCGATAGGGAAATCGGAATCCGCGCCGTACCGGAGATACCGGTGACGGGATGCGGATAGGGGAGGCCAAGAGATGCCGTCGACGGCGCAGGTGACTCAGCGGAAAGGATGACCGGCTCCCGGTAGGAGATGCGCACGGTCGCGGTGCTGTCCGTCAATTCAAGGAGACGAATGTACAGCCCGGTGTGTATCGTATCCGGTCCCCACATGAAATCGCTGGAAGGATTCTTGAGCACAGCCATTTCCGTGCGATTCTCGCGGAATGCGATTTCGGGGATTCCCCACCACCCCTCTGCCCAGTATCCGCGACCGTCGAGCTCGATACGCTGCAGCCGGTTGTATCCACTGAGAGGAGCGGAACGTATCGGATGCACCTTGCCGCTCGATGAATCCAGCTTCCACTCGAAGGCTCCTTCCGCGCTGATCACCTGCACGCGTTTTTGACTCTTGCTCCAACTGTCATACACACGGTAGATGTAGAGACCCTCGACAGGTGCAGTATCCCAGGCACTTTTCTTTCCGCGGAATTCGAAGGAATAATAGGCGCGGTCGAGTTGCGGTATCGGTAGCAGTACGGCATCATTCTCAGTGACATAATCTCGCAGCGTCACCACCGTGTCCATGCCGGGGATCAGTTCACGATAGTGAAGATAGCCCGCGAGATGCCGCTCGAAACTGCTCAACGCATGTCCCTGTCCGCCGTTCGACATGACTCCCAGTCCGCCGTACAGCTCGTTGGTATGTCCCTCACCGAAGAACTTGTGTCCCAGTTCGTGAATGGTATTGAGAAACGCGAAGTCCGGAGAGATGACGATGCTGTGCCCGGGTCTCTCGCAAATGGTCAGTCCGGATGAACCCGCGTCGTTGTATGCACCCGAACCGCCGTAGACGTAGAGCTCGGTTCCGCCGTCGAGAAAATGGTACCCGGCGAAGCCGAGATCGGATACACCGGAAAAAGGCAGAAAGTTCGGATTCGCGATACTGCGGAAAATAAAGATCAGAAGATCGACTTTCCCGTCGGGCTCTTCCTGCACACTGTACGCCCGCGCTTCGGAATCCCAGAGATCGTAGGGCAGAAAATCGATCTGTGTATCAAGGGATTTGAGAATTTCCTTGATCGCATCGCCGAATCGTTGGCCCCAATAGAGGTATCCATCCTCTGTTGACTTGGTGACCATGAGCTGAGGATGGACATTCAATTCCATTTGCAGGCGGCCATGGGACATATCTGCGTAATACTGCTCAAGGCGCCTGACGAACGTATCGCTCCATTCCGGCAGTGTACCGCGCGCCCATCGCTCGTCTTCTGTTCCATCGTTTGCCGTCTGAACATAGACGACCAGACCGCGGATGAATCCTTCGAAGGGGAGATAAGCACCGCCGTGTGGTTCGATTCCCTTGAGCAGGGGAGGGCGATGCGAAGTCTCGACGGTTTCAGACGGCCGTGTGCCACAGTGAAACTCCTGTGCATCAAGAGATGCTGGGGACACGAACAGCAGGATAAGAAGTGTGAGAATTCTGAAGGTGCGGGCGGAGGAGTGATGTGCGTTCATGTGCTCGATGTGAGTCGGACGTCGTCAGGTTTCCGGATGCCGCTGACAACAATGCTGTGACAGCGGGAATACAACAAATTAGCGAAACGATCGATCATGCGCCACAGATTCCATGGCAGGAATCGCAGCAGATGCGAAAGACGCAGATACTGCAGCAACGTGTTTTGAAATGTGAAATACCGGACGCTGCTCAGCTGGGCGGCAGCGAACAACCGGCGATGTTCGTGTTCGTCGAACGAGTTGATATGGGCGTTCGCCGGTGTCGGCCGGTTGCAGTGGATGCAGAGGGAGTAGCGCAGTTTTTCCCGGTACGGCGTCGAGACGACGCAGCGACCGCCTGGCGCAAGACAGGATGCCGCTTCGCGGAGAACTTGCAAAGGATCGTTCAGATGCTCGAGGACCTCGGAGGCGATCACCGCCGTGAACACCCCCGGGCGGAAGGGGAGATGCGCGGCGTCGGCAGCGACGACAAGCGCACGCATGCCGTGTCGCTCACGTAATCGGCGGAGATTTTTCATCCCGAGATCGACGGCGACGATCCGGGGGGAATGTTTCGCATCAAATTCCTCAAGCAACCAGCCATTTCCACTGCCGAGATCGAGCACGACATCTTCCTGCTGTAGCCGCGTTTCCGAGAGCACCGCTTCCTGAATGCGCCGTGCGGCATCGCGATCGGCTCCGCTGCGCTCCTCGAAATAATCGAACTGCTCGGCGTCGATGCGATAATGCGCGGTATGATCGGCGAGCTTCATCGATGCAATGTACCTTCGGTCCACAGGGTACGCAAATTGCCTCGTGTGCCCGGCTCTTCCTATCTTGCTCCTCCCGTCCACTGCAAGGATGTTCCGGTAACCGGTTTCGGTCCATTGGAAGAAGAGAGCCCCGCACCATATGAAAATCCAGCACGCACGTCTCGAAACGCCGGAGCGCCTGCACATTTTGTTTACTGATCCCCCCGGACGCATCACAACCGGCGACATCATCCTTGCACCGGCAATCCCTATCCTCGGGGTGCGCAAGGAGGGATTCGAGATTGTGGTGATGGTCGAGCCGGTGGACCTCTCCCGCCGCTACATGGTGCTCGTTCGGGGTTTCGGGATGACTCCACTCGATATCCAGCCCTGCCTGCGCGGATTGTCATCCGACCTGCCCCTCGGGTGCATCGTGGAGGAATCCTGGTACGTTTTCCGGTTGTTCGCACCTCGGGCGATCAGTGTGCGCTTGCATCTTTTCGAGGATGTGGAGGACGATATCGGGACTCAATTTTTTCTAACCAGCGGAGAGAACGGAATCTGGCAGATCACCATGGACCGGGGAATCGATGAGAAATACTATGCCTTCAGTATCGAGGGTTCACGCGAACCGGGAGAGATGTTCAATTCCCGCATCCTGGTGGGGGATCCCTACGGCAGCGCCGTGGTGACGAAAAACACCTTCCGGCAGAATGCGCGATGCGTGCTTCCGGACCATATCCCGGCCTATGACTGGGAGGGTGATACGTATGTCACCGTCCCGCATGAGGATCTCATCATTTACGAGATGCATGTCAAAGACATGACGGCGCATCCCAGCAGCGGTGTCTCTCCCGGTCTTGCAGGCACCTATCGCGGACTGGTTTCCCTCGCTGCCGCTTCCGGTCTGGCGCATATTCGCGCACTCGGGGTCAATGCCGTCGAACTGCTGCCCGCGCAGCACTACGCCTGGATCGAACCGCCCTATATGCAGCATGCGGGCGGGAACATTTACAACGACTGGAATCCCTATGAACGCAATCACTGGGGATACATGACGTCGTATTTCTTCGCGCCCGAGCCCCGTTACGCAACCTGCGCCGATCTCACTCCCGGTCACTGGAACACAGCGGCTCCGCATCATATCACGGAATTCCGCGACATGGTCAAGGAGATGCACCGAGCAGGACTGGCGGTGATCATGGACGTCGTGTATAATCATACATCGCAGTATGACTACCAACCGCTGAAGTACATCGACAAGCTGTATTATTATCGTACCGCTCCGGACGGCAGTTTTATCGAAAGCAGTGGCTGCGGAAACGATCTCGATTCACGCATGCCGATGACGCGCAGGTTGATTGTCGACAGTGTCCTGTACTGGCTCGAGGAATTTCATATCGACGGTTTTCGCTTCGATCTCGCACCGATCATCGATACCGAGACGTTCATGGAAATTCGAGAGCGTGCCCGTGCAATCCATCCCGGTGTCATTCTGATCGCGGAACCCTGGGGCGGTGGTGCATATGCACTTGATCGTTTCTCTGAGATCGGATACGGCGCATGGAATGACATCTTCCGCAACGGCGTGAAGGGATACGATCCCATGCACGGACAGGGATACATTTTCGGAACCTGGGGAGCAAGCTCCCCGGTGGATTTCGGCAAGTGGATTCTCGGCGCGACGCGTGAAACCGGTGGACCGTTTCTTTCCCATGTCCATTCCGTCAACTACCTGGAATCACATGATGGATATACGCTCGGGGATTTCATCCGCATCGCAGGCGGGACCGCCCGGCCGGGACAGCGGATCGGAGATTTCTCGGTGCATGTCCGCCTCACACCGGAGCAGCTCCGGATCGCGAAACTGGCGGCTGTCATGCTGTTGACGTCGCGGGGCACCGTGATGCTGCATGCCGGGCAGGAATTCGCGCGCACCAAGGTCATTGCCGACTCCGGTATCACAGATGCGCGTGTCGGAACGATTGATCACAACAGCTACGAGAAAGATGACGAGACGAACTGGATCGATTACACGCAATGTGATGTGAACCGCTCCCTGTTCGAGTATTACCGTGGATTGATCACATTGCGAAAAACGTATCCCGAACTCCGTCGGGCAGAGGTCGAACAATACACCTTCCTAGAGACTGCGACCTCGGTCGCAAGCGGTTTTGTCCTGACGAATGCGGGTGCGAAGCGTGAACTCGTGGTTCTCGTGAATGCGAATACCACGGATGCCGCAGAGTATCATCTTCCTCCGGGGGGGAAGTGGCGCATCCTGGTCGATGGAGATCGGGCGGGGACAAGCGTACTGGGCCGTGTCGATGGGCAGCACATCGTTGTTCCTCCGGTGCAGTGTCGTGTGCTGCAGCGTGAAAACCGGTAACGCACGGTTTATTGCTGTTTCTTCAGGATCAGAACTGCGAGCGGGGGAACGGTGAGAACCAGTGAATGCGGTCGCGCGTGCTGTTCGATATCCTCGGTGTGGACTTCACCCATATTCCCCACACCGCTGCCGCCATAGAACTCCGAATCACTGTTCAGAAGCTCATGATAGATCCCTGGCTCGCTGACGCCCAGACGGTAGTGGTGGTGCACCATCGGGGTGAAGTTACAGAGGAAGATCAGGCGTTGCCGTGATGCGACACCGATGCGTTCGAAGGAGAGAATACTGCGATCGGCATCCTCGAGATCGATCCACTGGAATCCTTCCCAGGAAAAATCATCCTCGTACAGCGCTGCTTCGTTCCTGTACAACGTGTTCAGGTCACGCACCCACGAAAGCAGCTGACGATGGGCGTCGAAATTCAGGAGATCCCAGTCAAGTTCGCCGTCGTGGTTCCATTCGTTCCACTGACCGAACTCCTGTCCCATGAACAGCAGCTTCTTTCCTGGATGTCCGTACTGGTATCCGAAGAAGAGGCGCATGTTTGCGAATTTCTGCCAGTAATCACCCGGCATCTTGCTGATCAACGCGTTTTTCCCGTGCACGACTTCGTCATGGGATATCGGCAGCAGGAAGCGTTCGCTGAAAGCGTAGAGCAAGCCGAAGGTCAGGTTGTTGTGATGATGCTTGCGGAAAATCGGATCTCTCGCGAAGTACTCCAGCGTGTCATTCATCCATCCCATGTTCCATTTGAGATCGAATCCGAGCCCGTTGTTGTC
>JAFGKR010000156.1 GCA_016928515.1 Bacteroidota bacterium
AATTTCTCCATGCTGAACGTCGGTCTCGAAGGCGGTGTGCTGCGTTCCACGGTCGAGGACATGGCGTACTATACATCCAAGCTGAATATTACTTTTGGTGTGGCTATCGGTTTCTGACAAAGAACGGATCCGGAGGTTCTGATGATACGTATTCTTTCCGTCCTGCTTGCGGTGATGATGTTCGCGGCCTGTTCGGATGACAGCACAGGTCCGGAACAGCCCACACCGCTGCGTTCCCTGACCGAAGCGGAGAGCAGCATCGCGCGGAGCAATACCGACTTCGCCTTCACGCTCTTCCGCACAACCGCACAGACACAACCCGACGACAATATTTTTCTTTCCCCGCTGAGCGTCTCGATGGCCCTCGGAATGACGATGAACGGCGCTGCCGGAGATACGCGCGCGGCAATGCAGCAGACACTGATGTTCAATGCATTGACGCAGCAGGAAATCAACGAAGCCTATCGAGGTCTCATCGATTTGTTGACTCATACCGATCCGCGCGTGGCACTCCGTATCGGCAATTCGATCTGGGGAAGAGAAGGATTTCCCATTCGTCAGGATTTTATCGATACCAACCGCCATTATTTCAACGCAGAAGTGGCCTCCCTGGATTTTGACGATCCGCAGTCGGTGGACATCATCAACGATTGGGTCTCCGAATCGACGCAGGGCCGCATTCCGACAATCATCGATCCTCCGATTCCCCCGGAAGTCATGCTGTACCTCATCAATGCGGTGTACTTCAAGGGAACATGGACGACGCAGTTCGATCCCTCCCGTACACGAGACGATACCTTCTCTGCTCTGTCCGGTGCGAAACAATCTGTACGTATGATGAACCGGGAAGGACGGATGCGCTATCATGCCGATGCAGTGATGGAGGTTGTTGATCTGCCGTATGGTTGGGACCGTTACAGTATGACCGTCGTTCTGCCCCGGCAGGGATATACTCTTGCGCAAGCTGCCGAGGCGCTTTCCTCCGGTTGGACGGGCATACTCGAAAAACTCGTGACCACGGAAATGACACTGCAACTCCCGCGCTTCACACTTGAGTACGAGGTTGCACTCAAGGATATTCTCTCCGCGATGGGAATGGGCATCGCATTCGATCCAGGCCGCGCGGATTTCACAGGGATCAATTCCGGGGGAGATCTGTACATTACCCGCGTCAAGCATAAAACGTTTGTTGAAGTGAACGAGGAAGGGACGGAAGCCGCTGCGGCGACATCCGTCGAAGTTGGGCTGACCTCCGTACCGTCGGTCATGCGTGTGGACCGGCCATTCCTCTTTTTGATTCATGAGCGCCATTCCGGTGCCATCCTGTTTATCGGACAGGTGACGGAACTGGCATCATGATGATACTGTTCTGAACATACGGGATTCCTCTCGAGCATTCGACTCACCGGTCAGATGCCGCTGTTTAAGAGAGCATCCCTCGACGACCGGCGGTTTCCTCCACGACCGCCGGTTTTTTTGACTCCCTTCTCAGGAATGACGACATTCACTCTGTTTGTATCGATCACCAGGATTTCCCGTGTACAACAGGACCACCGCATATATCGAAGTCCAGGGGCACGCATGGAGATGAAGGAAACACCGGGGATGCCTGCATCCCGTATCATGGAAAAATCACTGCATGTCCCCGTCGCAGGTGCGGGGCTTTTCGTGAAGATGTACGCGCATATCTCCGAACGCACAGGCGAGGATCGGCCGACACTGGTGTTTCTCCACGAGGCACTCGGGAGCGTGGGGCAGTGGAAAAGCTTTCCCTATGAACTCTGCAAAGCGACAGGCTGCGACGGCCTTGTATACGACCGGAAAGGACACGGAAAATCATCCCCGATGGACAAGCCCCGATCAGCGGATTTTTATGCCGAGGAAGCGGTATGCTATCTTGCGGGACTCCTCGATACGCTGAACGTCCGTCACCCCCTGCTTGTGGGACACAGCGACGGTGCAACCATCGCGTTGAAATTCGCGGCCTCGTTTCCGGAGCGATCCGTCGCCGTGATTTCCGAGGCGGCTCACGTCATTATCGAAGATGTCACCCTCGACGGCATCCAAGAGGCACGAAGGCAATACGAATCGACGGACCTGGGGCAGAAGCTGTCGCGGTATCACGGGGACAAGACCGACAGCGTGTTTCGTGCATGGGCAGACACCTGGCTTTCGCCGGAACTGGCATCATGGGATATGCTCGGCGATCTCCATGGAATCAGATGCCCGGTACTGGTCGTGCAGGGTGCAGGTGATCAGTATGGCAGCCGCCGCCAGGTGGATGCGATCGCGGAACATGTTTCGGGACCTGCGGAAGTCCTCTGGCTCGAGCATTGTGGACACGTCCCGCATCTGGAGAAGCGAACGGCAGTGATCGAGGCCTTCGGAAGTTTCATTCGGAGTGTCGGAATGACAGCATGACCGATCGGCCGGAGAGGACGACAGGGGGATGACCGATCGTTCAGGTGAAGATTGTCAGCCCGCTGGTGCGTTTTCCTGTACCTTACCGCGCAATGATGAATTGTGTCCCGACGGTGCCGGTCTCCGTCGTCATCAGGACAGTGTATACCCCGTTTCGCAATGTTTCCACGGAGACGGTGAGCTGCTGCGACCTGCTCCCGCTTGATTGCACATCCTGTGCAAGCTGCAGGCGTCCGAGCGCGTCGTAGACGGCGAGATGCAGTAGTCGCATACTGTAGGGGACATGCAGGCTGAGGTGGAGTTCGGAGACAGCCGGCTGCGGCCATACGGAGACGATGCGGAAGTCTGATGCACTCTTCGGGGGTGCACCGACGGAGGCGGTTGCATCGACTTCGATATCGAAGGATTGCTGCCCTCTTCCCGCTCGATTCGCCGCCTCGAACAGCACGACATGTGTACCGATCTGTTGAACCGTGGGTGTCCAGCGTATTTCACCGGTATTCGAGTCGATGGTGAGACCCGTCGGTCCCGCATTCAGGGTGAATGTCGGATCGGGATGAGCATTCGTGCTCGGTGTGAAGGTGAATTCCCTTTCCGGTGGAATGGTCTGATTCGGTATGGCGGCGATGACTGGGACCGTAAACACCTCGAGTGTGAAGCTCTGTTCATCACTGCCTGCCGGGTTCGTTGCGCGGATGCGGACGGCGTGCGGCCCCGCCTGCATCCGTGTCGGCGCCCAGAGCACATTCCCCCGTCCTCCATCGATGAGCATTCCTGTCGGGTGTTCCTCCAGAGAATAGCTCGGCGGCGGACTGCCGCTTGCGGTCAGACGGTACATGTATTGCTGTCCGGCTACCGTTTCGGTTATCGGAGTGCTTGTGATGTGTGGTTCCGTCGCCGCGCCTGATACCGCTATCGTGTAACTCTGTACGGCGGTGCCCGAGCGGTTGGAGGCTTCCAGCGTGACATCATGACCTCCTTCGCTTCCGGCCGGCGGCGTCCAGTTGATGCGTCCGCTGCGGCTGTCGATCGTCATCCCGGCCGGGGCAGTGGTCAGACGGTACTCCGGCAGGGGATTCCCGAATGCGTTGACGGTGTATACATAGGCCACACCGATGCGTGCCGTGGTTGGGGGATTGGTCAGTATGGTCGGATTGTTCCCGGCAATGCAGACAAAGGGTGAACCGCTTGAGGCATCCACCATGCAGGTCATGGTGTCCACATCGGCCTGATAGCGGAAGAGCCAGTACTCACCCTGCGGGATGAAGCGGTTCTGCACGGGATTGTTGATGGTGAATGCCAGAGCAACGCGTGTTTCCGGATGCGATTGGAGAAACGTATCCGCACCCCCGTCTTTCGAGCCCTGCAGTGCGGCATCGGAATCCACCCACGGTTCCGTCAGCTGCGCTGTGCCGAGCGTGACCGGAATGTACTGCGAGACGGTGTCGAGATCGAGTTTGAGTGCCTGTGC